>URMI01000098.1 GCA_900548845.1 uncultured Clostridia bacterium
CTCTTCCGATCTCGATTAGGTTTTCTTCTATTATAGTGCATTTTGCCCGATTTTGCAAGAGGTTTGCAAAAATCGTCGGGAAAAAATTGACATTGCGCCCGCTATGCGGGAAGGGCGTGCAAAAGCGGGCGTATTTTGCCGCATTTTTGCGCCCCGAGGGGAATAAGCGGCGCAAAAATGCGGCGGCGCGGCGTATCAAGATGTGTGTTTTTTCGGCACGACCCCCATTCAAACGCAAATTGCGCATGGTAGAATACAGGTTACCATTGTATGGAAGGAGGTGTTGTATGCGAGTTTTGCGAAAGATGTTCGAAGCGGTCACCGCTTCCCTGTTCGCGGCGGCGCTGGTGCTCCTTGTGGCGCTCTTTTGTGCCGCCGCCTGCTCGGACCGCGTGACCGTCCGCTTCGAAACGTTCGGGGGCACGCCCATCGACGCGGTGACGGCGGAGGCGGGCGAGGCGATCGTGCCGCCCGAAGCGCCCGAAAAGGAAGGCTGGGTGTTCCTCGGCTGGTATTTGGACCGCGCCTGCGAGGGGGAAGAGGTGGAACTTCCCACCGTCATGCCCGCATCGAGTGTCACCTATTATGCGAAGTTCGTGCAGTATCCCGCCGTCACGCTGGACGGGGCGGGGGGCACGCCCTCTCAGAAGGCGGTGTATGCCGAGGAGGGCACGCCGCTTCTGGAAGCGCTCGAGGGCGTCACGGCGGAGAAGGAGGGGCTTGTCTTCGGCGCGTGGCTGCTGAACGGCAGGGAGCTGACGGAAAGCGACGTGATGCCGGAGGACGGCGTCATCGTGACGGCGCGCTACAAGGCTCGGTACACGGTGGAAGTGCGCAAAGAAAACGCCCGCGGGAACGGCTACGATATTTCGGCTGAGAGCGCCCTCGGCTGGGAGGGGAGCACCGTGCAGCCCGAAGCGCCTGCCTATGCGCACTTCACGCTCGAAGAAGCGCTCTCTTCTTCGGGGCCGCTCACCCTCAGGGCGGGGGAGAATACCTATATCTTTACATATTCGAGGGAGCCGCTCTCCCTCCGCTTCGAAGCGAACGCCCCCGCAGGCAGTACGGCGGGCGGCGCGATGCAGGAGCTTTCTTCCCGCTATCAGGGCATCGAAGCACTCCCCGATTGCTCGTTCGAAGCAAAGGGCTATACCTTCCTCGGCTGGGCGGAACATCCCTCCGCGTCGGAATTTTACGAAGAGGGCGAGGAATATGCCCTCGGCGAAGAAGACGCGGTGTTGTACGCCGTCTGGGCGAAGGCGTATGAGGATGCCTGCCGCGAAGGGGGAACGCTCCTCGTCGCGCACAATGCGGAAGAGGACGGCAGCTATCTTGCGCTCGTGAAGGAGCCTTCCCGCATCGAAGGCAGCTACGACGCCGCAAAGAACGCCCTCACCTTAGGGGGGGAGAACGGCCGCCTCGAACACGGGCACTATCTCCTCGACGATTCGGGCACCTATACGGGCTACGATCTTGCCGCCAACTCCGTGAATACCGCCTTGGGCGTGCTCACGCTCGACTTTTCGGCGGGAAGGGCGGTCTATTCTCACGGCGGCAGGGAAGAGTCGGGGAGCTACCTCTACCTCTTCGACGAAGAGGCGGGGGAATATTCGGGGCACTACGAATTTTACGCGGGGACGACGCGCTTTGCCTTCGGGCTCGACCGCGAGAAGGGCGTCTTTCTGCCCGAAGGGGAGGAAGGCGGGGAGTACCGCCTCTACGACTGCGCCGAGGACGCCTTCACGGGGGAGACGCTGACGCTGGACGGCTTCGGGAAGGCAGAACTTTCGGGCGAACGAGAAGGGCTGCGCTACCGCGGCGCGGGCGGAAAAAACGAATGGCTCGTCTCGCTCCGTGACGGGAGCGAACTTCAAGTCCTGCTCGGCATCCGCGAACAGAGCGTGGGCGGCATCGTGTTTGAAAGCGAGTCCGTCTGCCTCGTCTTCCGCCCCGAGTTTGCGGGCACGTTCTCCTCGGCGTTCGGCACGCTCTCGCTCGACGGCTACGGCACTTCCGCCGTCTACACATATTCGGGCGGCAGCGTGCAGGGGAGCTATGCGGCAACGGGCAGCCTCGTCACCCTGTTTGCGGGGGAGGAAGTCTTCCGCTTTGTGCTCGACGGCAGTTCCTTCTCGCTTGCGGGCGAGGGCGCGGGCTACTTCGAGGGCGAAAAGGGCTCCCTCTTTCTGGACGGCGCGGGCAGTGCGCAGCTCACCTCGGACGGGCGCACCGTCACGGGCGTCTGCACCCGCCTTTCCTCGGGCGACTATACCTTCGAAGGGGAGGAAGTTTTCCGCTTCCGCACCGAGGGGGATACTTACGCCGTCTTCGACGAGCGGCTCTTCGGCGTCTTCGAAACGCTGGGCGGCGGGCTCTCTTTGGACGGCTACGGCGGCGGCACCTATCTTTCTGTGACGGAAGGAAGCCATGAGGTGCGGGTCACGCTGCTTTCCGATGCGTTCGAAGTGTATTCCGAAGCCTTCCCGACGCTCACGAAAACGCGTACCTTCCGCTTCGACCGTCTGTCGGGCACCATTTCCGAAGTGGAGGCGGAAGAGGCGGGCAGATATGCGCTCGTCGGCACAGAGGAGGCGGCCTTCCTCCGCCTCGACGGCAGCGGCGGGGCGTCCCTTCTCGACGAAACGGGCGCCGTCCTCGCTTCGGGCAGCTATACCTACGACTCCTTGACGCTTCGCGGCACGTTTGCGCTGGGGCTCGAGGAGGACTTCTCCCTCGATTATTTCCGCTTCCGCCTGCGCGCGGGGGAAGAGGGCGCGGAATGCGTGCTCTTTGCAAGCGCCGCTCAGGGCAGTTATTTCGGGGACGGCATCTCGCTCGTTCTCGACGGCTACGGCGGCGGCACGCTGACCTATGGCGCCGGGAGCGTCTACGGCGACGTCGAAGGAGAGGGGGATACGCTCCGTCTTACGGCGGGGGAGAAGGTGTATCTTCTCACCCTCTCGGGCGGGAGCCTGCTCTCCGCAGAGGCGTTCACGCGCTATGAGGGCGCGGAAGGCGCGCTCTTTGCGGGCGTAAATTCCGCATTTACGGAAGACGGCGCGCTCCTTGCCTTCACGGCGGCGGGGAACGGAGAGTATCTGCTCGGTTCGGGGGCTTCCGCAAAGCGGGTGCTTCTCGAAGGGGGCAGGTGGTATGTCTTCCGCGAAGGGCTGCAAGGCACCGCCCAGACGGCGGAGGGCACCCTGACGCTCGACGGCTTCGGCAGGGGGAGCTATGCGACTCCGGCGGGCATCCTTTCCTGTGAAGTCGTCTATGCGAGCGGGCGGTACTTAGAGCTCGAGGCGGGCGGAAAGCGCCTCTTCGCCGCGCTCGACGGCAGGGGCGGCTTTGCGGTCGGGGCGGTCGAAAGCAGCTTCCGCACGCTGTAAAATACGGGCGCGGGGCGGGCGTTCTCCTTCGGGAGAGCGCCCGTTTCCGCCTGTTTTCTGCCAAGATAAGTACATTTTGTGAAGGAAGAGCGGGGAAATTTCATCAAAGCATGACATTACCCCGTTGATTTTTCGCGCCGAACGTGGTATAATCGATATGGTAAACACGTTATATCTTTGTCAATTTGGAGAGAATATGCAAGAAACTGCCATGCAGGAGAAAAAGGTCGTCTACTCGGCGGTGCAGCCGAGCGGGAATCTGACCATCGGCAACTATGTGGGTTCCATCCGCAACTGGATCGACATGCAGGATGATTACACCTGCTATTTCGCGATCGCCAACATGCACGCCATCACGGTGAAGCAGGATCCCGCGCTCCTTCGCCGTCACACGCTGGAGCTTGCGGCGCTCTACATCGCCTGCGGGCTCGACCCCGAAAAGTGCGCCCTCTATGTGCAGTCGATGGTCCCTCAGCATGCAGAACTTTGCTGGACGCTCAACACCGTCACCTATGTGGGCGAGATGCAGCGCATGACGCAGTTCAAGGATAAGAGCGCCAAGCATTCCGATAACATCAACATGGGGCTCATGGACTATCCCGTGCTCATGGCGGCGGATATCCTTTTGTATCTTGCCGACTATGTGCCCGTCGGCGCCGATCAGACGCAGCACGTCGAGATCGCGCGCGACATCGCCATCCGCTTCAACAACCGCTACGGCGAGACCTTCCGCGTGCCGCAGGCGCTCATCGTCAAGCAGGGCGCGAAGATCATGTCTTTGCAGGAGCCGACGAAAAAGATGAGCAAGTCGGACGAAAATATCAATGCGAGCGTCTATCTTTCGGACGACAAGGATACCGTCATCCGCAAGTTCAGGCGCGCCGTCACCGACAGTGACAACCGCATCATCGCCTCCGAAGAAAAGGCGGGGGTCACCAACCTTCTCACCATCTACTGCGCCTTCCGCGGCTGCACGCTCGAAGAGGCGCAGAAGGAGTTCGAAGGGAAGGGCTACGGCGACTTCAAGCTCGCCGTGGGCGAGACGGTGGCAGATGCCATCGCGCCCGTGCAGGCAGAACAAAAGCGCCTGCTCGCCGATAAAGCTTATTTGAACGGCGTTTTGAAGGAGGGCGCGGAGCGCGCATTCAGGACCGCCCGCCGCACCTTGAACAAAGTCTACCGCAAAGTCGGCTTCTATCAGGGAGAATAACATGTTCGGATACGTCCGCTACGATCTGCCCAACCTGTATATCAAGGACTTCGAACTTTACAGGGCAATGTACTGCGGCCTGTGCAAGGGGATCGCCCATTCGTGCGGGCAGATGGCGCGCATCGGGCTCACCTACGACATGACGTTCTTTTCGGTGCTCCTTCACAACATTGCGGGCATCGACGTGAAGATCGAAAAACAGAACTGCTTCGAACACACCATCAAAAAGCAGCCCATCGCCGTTACGGACGAATTGACGGACGAGCTGGGCGCGCTCAACACCGTGCTCCTTTACTATAAGCTCACCGACGACATCGAGGACGGCGACAGGGGCCGCGGCAAGCGGCTGTGGTTCAAGCGCGGCTTCAAGCGGGCGAAGAAGGGGTACCCCGGGCTCGTCTCCCTCGTCAGAGAGTATATGAAGGCGCAGCAGGCGGCGGAAAAGGGGAAGTGCGATTCGCTCGACCGCGCCGCCGATCCCACGGCAGAGCTCATGCAGCGCCTTTCCCGCCATTTTCTGAAGGACAAGGCGACCGCCCATACCGACGGGCTCTTCTATGCCCTCGGCAAGTGGATCTATCTCA
>URMI01000099.1 GCA_900548845.1 uncultured Clostridia bacterium
TGGTACGTCCACTGGTCGAGCACGTTGACCTTGACGAGCTCCCCTTCTTCGAAGACGGAATCTTCGGAAAGCACGGCGATGCCGAGGCTCGTCAAAAGCTTGTCGATGCCGTGGTTGATCTCGGGGTCGGTGTGATAGGGTCTGCCCGCGAGCACGATGACGTGCCGCCCCTCGCGCTCGGCTTCTGCTAAAATGCTCCTGCCGCGCTCGACGATGCCTTGATGGAACTCCTCCATCCGCCGCTTGCCTTCGCGCAGCCCCTCCCGCACGAGGGAGGCAGGCACTTTGTACTTTTTCAATGCCTTGGTGAGCGTATGTACGGCGCTCTTCTCTTCGTTGAGGTCGAGATACGGCATCACGAAGTTGTCTTCATTGAGCCGCTCGTTGTTGGCTTTTAAGAGTTCCCCGTAATACGCCACCACGGGGCAGTTGTAGTGGTTGACCGAATCATGCTCGTCGAGATTGTAACTCTCGGAAGGATAGAAGATGAAATCAACCCCCATATCGAGCAAACTTTCGATATGCCCGTGCATGAGCTTGGCGGGATAGCACGCCGTATCGCTCGCGACGGTGTGCTGGCCTTTGAAGTAGAGCTCGCGCGAACTTTTTTCGGAGAGCACGACTTCAAACCCGCACGTTTCGAAAAAACTCGTCCAGAGCGGAAGCTGTTCGTACATCACAAGCTGCAGCGGGAGCCCCACCTTCCCGCGCTTTCCGGGAAGCCCCGAAGGAAGGGAGAGCAGCTTTTCGTACTTATAAGTATAGATATCGGGCACGTTTTTGGGCCTCGGGAGCCCCGCGCCGCGCTCGCACTTGTTGCCCGAAACAAAGCGGCGGCCGTCCGAAAAGGTCAGAATATTGACGGAGCAGTGCGAGGTGCAGCCCTTGCACATGACGGAGCGCGACGAATAGCCGAAGCGGTCGAGCTCGGCGGGCGTTGCAAGCGAACTTATAAGCGTATCTTTCCTCGTACTCTCCTTGGCATAGAGCGCGGCGCCGAACGCGCCCATCAGCCCCGCGATGGCGGGGCGGACGACCTCTTTGCCCGTCTCCTTTTCAAAGGAGCGCAGCACGGCGTCGTTCAAGAAGGTGCCGCCCTGCACGACGATGTGCTCGCCGAGCTCTTCGGGCGTCCGCGCGCGGATGACTTTATAGATCGCATTCTTGACGATGGAGGAAGAGAGCCCCGCCGAAATATCCTCGACGGTCGCGCCCTCCTTCTGCGCCTGCTTGACAGAGCTGTTCATGAACACCGTGCAGCGCGAACCGAGCTCAACGGGGTGCCGTGCAAACAGCCCGAGGCGGGAGAATTCTTCGATCTCCATCCCCATCGCCTTTGCGAACGTCTGGATGAAGGAGCCGCAGCCCGAGGAACACGCCTCGTTGAGCATGATGGAGTCGATGACGCGGTTCTTCACCTTGAAGCACTTGATGTCCTGCCCGCCGATGTCGATGATAAAGTCGACGTCGGGATTGAAGTAGAGCGCCGCCTTGAAGTGCGCCATCGTCTCGACGACGCCGAAATCGATCTTCAAAGCCGCGCGCATCATATCCTCGCCGTATCCCGTGACGCACGCGCCGCGGATGACGATCCTGTCGCCCATCAGCCAGTAGAGCTCTTTTAATTTGTTGACGACGATATCGAGCGGCTGACCGTTGTTGGACTGATAGTGCGAATATAAAATTTTGCACTCGGGCGTGATGAGCATGAGCTTGGTCGTCGTCGAGCCCGAGTCGATGCCGAGGTACGCATCCCCGCGGTAGGAATGGATGTCCTCGAAGGAAAGGTCGCTGCGCATGTGGCGCATGATGAACTCGTCGTACTCCTTGCGGGAGGCAAAGAGCGGCTCGCCCACCGTGATGCCGCTGCCGAACTTGGCGTTTTCGATGCGCTCCATGATAGAGGAGAGCTTTTCCGCCTTCTCCCCTTCCGCATAGAGCGCCGCGCCGACCGACATGAAGCAGGGCGCATTGTCGGGGAAGATGGCGTGCTCGTCGTCGAGCTTCAGCGTCTCTTGAAACGCCTTCCGAAGTCCTTTCAAAAAGTATAAAGGCCCGCCCAGAAAGAGCACCGTGCCCTTGATCCTGCGCCCCTGCGCAAGCCCCGCGACCGTCTGATCGACGACCGCCTGCAAGATGGAAGCGGCGATATCCGCCTTGCTCGCCCCCTGGTTGAGAAGGGGCTGGATATCCGATTTCGCGAACACGCCGCAGCGGGAAGCGATGGGATAGACGCGCTCCGCCTTCAACGCGAGCTCGTCCAACTCCCCCACGGAGACGTTGAGGAGGGTCGCCATCTGGTCGATGAACGCGCCCGTGCCGCCCGCGCAGCTGCCGTTCATGCGCTGTTCGGTGCCGCCCGTAATGAAGATGATCTTGGCGTCTTCCCCGCCCAATTCCACGGCGGCGTCCGCCTGAGGATAAAATCTTCGGATGGCGCCGAAGGCGGACTGCACTTCCTGCACGAAGCCGATCTCCCCGCGCTGCGCAAGCCCGAGCCCCGCAGAGCCCGTGATGCACGCTTTGTATTCCCCGTCGGGGTCGCCAAGCTTTTTAAGCTCCTCCAAAACGCACTCCTTGACCTTGGAGAAGTGCCTTTCATAAGTGGAAGAGAGGATGTTCCCCCCTTCGTCGATGACGCATACCTTGACCGTCGTAGAACCGACGTCGATGCCGAGCAATTTTGCCATAGTATCTTGACCGTAATCGTTTTTGTAAATTTATCCATGCGTATTATATCACAGACGGCGGCAAATGACAAGTATTTCACAAAATGTTCATTTTCGGGCGAAGGACTGCGAAACGCTTGCTATTTTGCGTGCGTTTTTCTCCCCTCTTGCTTTTTCCATGTTTTCGTATTTGAGCCGCGTCGCCCTGCCCCCGCGCAGGTGCCGCTCCGAAAGGTTGACTTTCAAGACCTTCTGCACGCGCCGCCAAAGGGCGGGTTCAAGATAGAAAAGCCGCTCCGTCACGTCCTTATGTACCGTCGATTTGCTCACGCCAAAATGCGCCGCGCACGCGCGCACCGTGCAGCCCGTCTTTGCGATATACTCCCCGCACCGCACGGCACGCTCGCGCATATAGTCCCACATCAACTTGTACCCCCTTCCGGTATTGACACATTGTATGTCGAAAGAGAGCGCATTATGATGAACGGCTTTTAAAGAAGCGGCACAAGGGAGCCGTCCTTTTTATAAAGATGGGCAGGGGGAACATACCCCCGCACGGAAGAGAGCGGTTCCGCGCGCGAATTTCTTCCCATCACCGTGCCGGGGTTGAGGACGCATTGGCAGCCCACTTCCGCGCCGTCCCCCACCATCGCGCCCAGCTTTTTTCTGCCCGTGGGGATGGCGGCATGCGGAAGGCGCACGGTGACGGGCATGCGGTCCGCGCGCACGTTGGAGAGGATGACCCCCGCCCCGAGATGGGCATCCCCCACGATGCTGTCGCCCGCATAATTGAAGTGCGGCAGTTTCGCCCCGTCCAATAAGATGACGTTTTTGAGCTCCGTCGCATTGCCGACGACGCACCCCTCCCCCACATACGCCCTGCCGCGCACAAAGGCGTTATGGCGCACTTCCGCCCCCGCGCAGACGATGCAGGGCGGCGCGAGGGCAGCGCTTTGTGCGATCTTCGCCCTTTCATGCACCCACACGCCGCGGGAAAGTTCCCGAAATCCCCCCGAAAGCGCCCCGCCCAAAGCCCAAAGCCATTTCCCGATGCCCTCGAGCGCTTCCCACGGGTCGCAGAACGCAGACAGATACTCCCCCGCCGCCCCCTGAAGGGCGAACAGTTCGCTTGTAAATCCTCTCCCCGAAATTTCCATATCGTATTGTATGAAGCAGCCGCCCGAATTAGCCTCCGGCTCTGCTCCTTTGCGCCACGTTCCCCCGATTTCGGAACGATTCCAAGGAGCTTGGAGCGATTTTGCCCCTCTCCGCATTGAATTTTTCTCCAAGGTGTGGTATGATCAAGGCGACCGATCGGAAAGGAGAAACAATGGAAAACAACCGGATGGGCGAATTTCTCGCCGCTCTCAGAAAATCAAAAGGATATACCCAGCAGGAAGTCGCAGATACCCTCGGCGTCTCCAACAAGACGGTATCGAGCTGGGAGACGGGCGCTTCCTGCCCCGATATCTCCATGCTGCCCGTGCTTGCAGAACTTTTCGGCGTGACGTGCGACGAGATCATCCACGGAAGAAGGCTCGGCGCGGAGGAAACGCCCTCCCCGTCAAAGCGCAAAAAGGCGACGGAACGCCTGCTGCAACGGCAGAAAACCAACCTCTTCACGATATGCTGGATCGCGGGCGGGCTTGCGGGTCTTGCCTTCCTGCTCACGTCCATCGTCGGCTACGCGGCGCTCAAGAGCCTGCTCGCATTCTTCCTCGGGCTCATCTTCCAAGCCGCCTCCATCATAACGGCAGTCATCTGCATCCGCCGCCTGCGCTTCCAAGCGGGCGAACCGTGGGAGAGCGAGCCTGCGCTCCGCTTTTCCCTCTCGCTCGATCGGGCGCTCTTTTGGCTCGTCTTTGCGAACATCGCCGTCTTCGGCTTCGATCTTCCGCACGCCTTTGTCCCTGCCGAAGCGGGTCTTCTCTTCGAAGGGGAAACCCTCCTTCTCCAGCTCCTCTTTGCGCTCGGCGCGGCGGCGCTTACCTTTCTCATCGGCTGGCCCGTCCTGCTGCGCGTTCAGAAGAAGCGCCTGCTCGCCGCCGTCGATCGGGCGTCCGACGAACAAAGCGGAGCATTTACAGCCCTCATGCGCCAAAACACGCTGTCCATTTGGCGGACAAAGCACATCCCGCTCCTCATCGTCCTGCCTTTTTCTGTCCTTCTGGCGCTTTCGCTGATCTTCCTCGCTGTCCCCGCGTCAAGCGAGGCGGACGTCGTACTGCAATCGACATACACCTTCACGCTCAGCGAAGGGGCATATCTCAGGCAAGACGGCGCCTTCGAACGGGAGGAATATACCCTCGTCTCCGAAGAGCAGCCCCAAAGCGAGAATGAGACGGGCAAATTCGAAGCCGTCTATCTCTTCCCCTCTTTCCCCGAAGAATGGCTGGGATATTACCGCACGCAGGAGACGGCGGACGGCACCCTCGTCACCATCTACAAATACCGCGCCGCGAGCGAAGAAGGAAACATCGCCGAATTCTATTCCTATGA
>URMI01000100.1 GCA_900548845.1 uncultured Clostridia bacterium
TCGGTGGAAAGGCGCACTTCGACGCCCTCCAACAGCTTTTCCGCAAGGCGGGTGTAGCCCTCTTCGGGGATGCCCTGATAGCGGTCGTTGAAGTAGTTGTTATCGTAAGTGAAGCGGAGCGGCACGCGGCGGATGATGAAGGCGGGGAGCTCGGAGCAGGGCTTCCCCCACTGCTTTTCGGTGTAGCCGCGGATGAGTTTTTCGAAGACGTCGCGCCCTGCGAGCTTGAGCCCCTGCTCTTCGAGGTTTTTAGGCTCGCCGATGTGGAGCTCTTCGATCTGGCGGGCGATCTCAGCCTGCGCCTCCTTGGGCGTGACGACCCCCCACAGCTTGGAGAAGGTGTTCATGTTGAAGGGCAGATTGTAAAGCTCGTCCCGATAGCGGGCGATGGGCGAATTGATGAAGTTGTTGAAGCGGACAAAGCCGTTGACGTAGTTCCAGACGCGCTCGTCGCTCGTATGGAAGATGTGCGCGCCGTAGCGGTGGATGTCGATGCCATCCAGCCGCTCGGTATAGGCGTTGCCGCCGATGTGCGCCCTTCGTTCGATGACGAGGCACCTCTTCCCCGCCTTGTTTGCTTCGTGGGCGAACACGCAGCCGAAGAGCCCCGCCCCCACGATGAGATAGTCGTATTGCGCCATAGTTTGCTCCTTTGATGCGTTCTCAAAAACGGGCCGCTTGGGACGAGCCCTCTTGTATTTTAACAATTCTGCATGCAAAATGCAAGCCCCCTTTGAAAAATTCCGCCGCATGTGCTTGGGAGCATGCGGCGGCGAGGGAAAAGAAATAGTAGAATGATCGTTGAAAGACCGCGTTCCGTCAGCTGCACCTGATGCGCTCGCACGCCTCTTCTGATTTTACACGTTTATGACATTTTTATGAGAAAACCGATACATCCCCATATTATACTATATCATACCTAAAATAGGTATTTCAGGGGCATTCCAATGATACGCGCCGAAAATATTTCGAAAAACTATGTGAAGAAAGGGCGGGCGATCGAGGCGTTGAAGCCGTGTTCGCTTTCTTTGCCCGAGACGGGGCTCGTCCTTATCACGGGAGAGACGGGGAGCGGGAAATCGACGCTCCTCTCTCTTCTCTCGGGGCTGGAAAAGCCGACGGCGGGGAAGGTCGTCTGCGATCAAAAGGACTATGCGTCCTTCGTCTTCCAGAATGCGAGCCTGATGGAGAACATGACGCTGGGAGAAAATATTGCGCTCGTCAAGAGGCTGTATCCCGATGTAGGCGTGGACGGAGAGGCGCTGCTTCATCGGTTCGGGCTGGAAGAGAGGAGAGACAATTACCCGAACGAGCTTTCGGGCGGGGAAAAGCAGCGGGCCGCCATCCTGATCGCCATCCTGGAAAACAAGCCCGTCCTGTTTGCCGACGAGCCGACGGGGAGCCTGGACCGTGCGCACACCGACGACGTTGCCCGCCTTCTGAAGGAGCTTTCCCGCGAGCGCCTCGTGGTCGTCGTCACGCACGATGTGGAAAACTTTGAGGCGCTTGCCGACCGCAGGATCGAGCTTTCCCGCGGCGCCGTCTGCCGCGACGAGGAGGCAAAATCGTTTTCGCCCGCCGCAAACGGCGCGCCCGCGCCCCGCCGCCCCACGTTCGGACTCAGGGAGACTTTTTCTGTTGCTTTGGGTTCTATGCGGAGCGCCAAAGTGAGGTTGGGCATTTTGCTTGTTATGCTGCTTTTGTCCTTTCTCTGTATCATTTCCTCCGCCAACAACTTTTTTTCCACGCCTGTCCGTCAGCTCTATACGGCACTTGAAGCCGAACATGCCAATTCTGCCGATTTTTATAAACAGATCGAGCTCGACGGGTTTCCCTATCGGATGAAATTTTCCGATGAGGAAGAGCAATATTATCGGGAAACATATGGGGCGGATCTTTTTTACGATGACGCCGCGAGCATTTATTTTTCGAAGGGAGAGTATTCTGTGCGGCCGCAGGAGGAGCAAGTCCGGTTGTATCTGAAAGATCATTGTGATTTTCCTCTCCTTGCGGGAAACGGGGAATTGGAAGAGGGCGAGTATGCCGTTTCGGACGCGATCGCCCTTCTCATTTTAGACGAGCTTTATGAGCAATACGAAATTGATTGGGAATATGCCGATCTCATCGGCGGCACATATTCGCTGGGGAAGATCGACGCTGTCTATTCAACGGGGTATGATCCTTCTCTGCCCGTTCCCGATGAGACCGATGTAACACTTATCAATGCCTATCGCTTGCAGCACTTTACCGCCTGCACCACGGAGGAGAGCTATTTTAACAATGAGGCCAAAGTCGGAAGCACGCAGGTCTATTGGCGTTACGGGAACGGTTTGGCTGATTATTCGTCCAACTATTTTGCCTATGCCGACTTTGCGCGGCCGTCCGGCCTTTCGCTGCTGTATGGTTCCGACGGTCCGCTCGAACAGGGGGAGATCTATCTTTCCGAAGAGATCGCCGACGGATATGCGGAGGATATGGAGCAGCTGATCGGTACAACGATCACGATCCCTGTCGTGGAGCTTTCGGGGCTCCCCGTCCGCACGGAACTTGTGACCGATATCTGTGATACGCCTTTTACCGTTGCGGGAATTTATGAGTCGCCGTTTTCTTACGGTACGTTTGTGATCAGCGATGCCGATTTCCCGGATTTTTTTCGTCAGTACGCGATGCAATGGATCTATTATGACTCCGGGATATCGTTATCCGAATACGATCTCGCGTCTGTGGCTTCGCTCATCGAAGACGACGGTCTGATCGGGTGTTCTTATCTTGACGGGCTGGTCGTGATCAGCCGGAACTTGCTTGAAAACTACAATCCCGTTCTCACGATCGCCGCCGTCATGTTTTTGATGACCGCGCTGTTCAGTTTTGCAGCGTTTCTCAACGACGCCGTGACCAAGGACCGTGGGGAACTCGGCGTCCTGCGCGCTTTGGGCGTCACGAGCGGAAAACTTGCGCTCGTCTATGTGCTGCAATGCGCCGCGTGTCTCGTGCTCGTCTTTGCCGCCGTCTGCTTGCTGCAATTCGGAATGACGGCGCTGTGGAATGCGCTCTTTGTCTCCCTCGCCGAAGGGGCGGTGCCCATCCTCTCTTACGGGTATGAATGCGTACTTGTAACGGCAGGCGTTATGGCGGCGTTCCTGCTTGCCGCGTATCTGCTTATCCTTTTGAAATTGCACAAAAAGAGCTCTGTCGATCTTGTGTATGGAAGATGAATTGAACATAGTGCGGCGCGGGCGCCCCGGAACGGGGCGCCCGCGCTCTCGTTGCAGCGGAACCGAGGAGAGGCGGCGGGGGGAAGGTGTTTTGATAAATTTTGTAGGGAGATATTGACTCGGCGGGCAAAGTATGATAGACTGAAACTGCGATGTAATATGCATGGTGAATAAAAATTTGGAGAACACTCATGAAAAAACACCGTATTGTATTGCTTGCGATGGCGGCTGCGGCCCTCGGTCTGGCTGCGTTCGCTGCCTGCAAAGACGATCAGGCGCCACCCCCCCATGGAACATACCCACGCCTATTCTTCGTGGGTAGTCGTCGATGAGCCAACCTGCACGGAAGAAGGCTTGCGCGAACGCACCTGCTCCTGCGGGGAGAAGGAGACGGAACAAATCGCAGCGCTCGGGCATACAGCGGGCGAGGCGGTCAGGGAGAACGAAAAGGCGCCCACTTGCACCGAGAAGGGCTCGTATGAAGAGGTCGTTTCCTGCACCGTGTGCGAAGAAGAAGTGAGCCGTAAGACGGTGGAAGTCGCGGCTTTGGGTCACACCGAGGGCGAGGCGGAAAAGGAAAACGAAGTCGCCGCGACTTGTACGGCGGCGGGCTCATATGAAGAGGTCGTCTGCTGCGCGGTCTGCGGGGAAGAAGTGAGCCGCAAGACGGTCACGGTGGATGCCCTCGGGCATGATTACAAGGGCGTGGTGACGGACGAGGCGCTCTGCCTGGTGCCGGGCGAGATGACGTACACCTGCACGCGCTGCGGCGACAGCTACACCGAGGAGATCGCGCCCCTCAGGCACAGCTGGAACGAGACCAAGCCGGGACAGGCGCCCACCTGCACTTCGGCGGGCTATACCTCTTACGAGACGTGCACGCGCTGCGGATACTCGAACCGCGACATCATTCCCGCGAAGGGGCATACTTTTATCGGCAACACCTGTGAAATCTGCGGCTATGCCTTCTACTCCGAAGGGCTGTTATACGAAGACAACGGCGATACCGATACCGTTACCATCACCGGACCGGGAAGCTGCAGCGACACACTGATCTACATTCCGCCCTTCTTCGAAGGCAAGCGGGTGACCGAAATCGGGGAGCGTGCGTTTTTCAACCGTACATCGCTTACCGAGATCGTCATTCCCGAAAGCGTCACCTCGATCGGTAGTAATGCATTTTTCCAATGTGCCTCGCTTACCGAGATCGTCATTCCCGACAGTGTTACCTCGATCGGTAGTAAGGCGTTTCAATACTGCGAATCTCTTGCCGAGATCGACATTCCCGGCAGCGTTACCTCGATCGGGGAAGATGCGTTTAATAATTGCACCTCGCTTGAAGAGATCAATATCCCCAAAGGCGTTACTTCGATCGATGAAGGCGTCTTTGGCGGTTGTAGATCCTTGAAAAGCATCACGATCCCCGATGGCGTTACGGCGATCGGTGAAGGTGCATTTATTAGTTGCACCGCGCTTGAAGAGATCAATATCCCCGAAGGCGTCACCTCGATCGGTAGCTTTGCATTTAATGGCTGTAGCAAGCTTGCGGAGATCGCCATTCCCGAGGGCGTGGAGAGCGTCGGGGAAGGTGCGTTTCAATACTGCACCTCGCTTAAAAAGATCGTCATTCCCGAGGGCGTTAAGGAGATCGGTAACTTTGCGTTCCACAAGTGCGACGAGCTTACGACCGTCTATTACCGCGGCAGCAAGGAGCAGTGGGACAGTATCACCATCGGTTTGTACAACGACGCGCTTACAGAGGATAAAATCAAATATAACTATCCGGGTGAATAAACCGTATTTACTCCCTCCGTCATGCCATCAACGCCCGCGTCGAATGGCATGACACCTCCCCGAAGAGGAGGCCAAAATAAGGTGACTCCTTCAGATCGGAAGAGCACA
>URMI01000101.1 GCA_900548845.1 uncultured Clostridia bacterium
CGGCGGGTGCGGGCTGCTGTTTGGGAGCGGCCTGCGGCCCGGGCTGAGGCTGAGGGGCGGGAGCGGGCTGAGGCGCGGGCTCTTCCTCTTTGATGGCGTTCATGTACAGCTTGCCGATGACCGAGCGGTATTCGCGTTCCGCTTCCGGACGTGCGGCGTACATAGGCGTCTTTGCCTCGCCTGCGGGCACCACGGGGGTGTTGAAGTAGTTGTATTCGCCGCTTGCAGCCTCCTCCACGGGAGGGGTGTTGACAAGGCTCAGATAGTTCTGATGGATCATCTGCTGTTCGCGTTCGCGGAAGCGCTCCTCGTCCTCGCTGCGGATGCGCTGTTCCTGTTCGGCGAGTTCGCGCGCGTGCTGCGCTTTGAGCTGTTCCTCGCGGTCGCGGATCATCTGTTCGTACTTGGCGCGCTCTTCGGCGAAGGGCTGCATCTCCATGATGCGCGCGTTCTGCTGCGCCTTTTCGTCGTCCAAGGAATCGGCATGAGCGCGCTCTTCTTCGAGGCGGGCGTTTTCGGCGGCGAGGCGCTGTTCTTCCTCTTCGGCGAGGCGCTGCTCCTCTTCGAGCTGAAGGCGCTCGGCTTCCAATGCCTCTTCGCGGGCACGGCGCTCCTCTTCGAGGCGCTCTTGTTCGCGGCGGGCTTCCTCTTCGGCAAGGCGCGCTTCTTCCCGGAGCCGTCTCTCTTCGCCGCGGCGGCGGAGCTCGTCTTCATAGCGGAGACGGGCGATGGCTTCTGCTTCCATGCGGCGGCGCTGTTCCTCTTCGAGGCGGGCGTTCTCGCGGGCGCGCAGCTCCTCCCAATAGCGGTTCTTGGCTGCCTCTTCCGCGATCATGCGGTTGCGCTGTTCTTCCTCGCTGCGGAAGAGCGCTTCGCGGGTGCGGAGCTCTTCTTCACGGGCGCGCAGTTCCTCTTCGGCGCGGCGCTGCTCTTCTTCGAAGGCGGCGCGGCGGGCTTCCAATTCCTGGAAGGCGGGGTGGTCTTCGGAAAGGGGAGCGGCTTCCGCTGCTTCTGCTGTTTCCGAAGTTTCGGCGCTGCTCTCTTCGGGCTCTTCGGGAGCAGGTTCGGAGAGGGCGGGGAATGCGGCTGCCGCGGCTGCCGTCTGCATGCTCTCTTCGCTCTCCTGCACATCTTCTTCGGGGGCGTCCTGCGAATTCTCTGCGGGAGCGGGCGCGGCGGAAGCGTCTTCCGCATACGCCGCTTCTTCCGCAGTGCCGTCCGGCATGGAGCCCTCTATCTCGGCTGCGGGATAGACGGGCGCGGCCTCTTCGGGCTCTGCCTCTTCCGGGAGCCCGTCCATGGGCTCGTCCATCCGTTCGTCCTCGTCGTAAGATTCGCCCGTCGTGGGGACACGGCTCGTCGACTGCTTCAGAACGCGCATGTCGACGGCGGAGGGGGCGGGGGAGGAGAAGTCGAAGTCCTTATCGGAGATGAGGCTGTCGATGACGGTGCGGGAGTACTCCCACTCCATGAGGTTGCGTTCGGCGACTTCCTTGCCCTGATCGGTGAGGGAGAAGTACTTGCGCCTGCCGCCGCCTGCCGTGCCGCCCCAATAGGACGTGATATAGCCTTCCTTCTCGAGCCGTTTTAAGGCGCTGTAGAGGGAGGGCTGTTTGAGCTGATACTGGTTGTGGCTCTTGCGGGCGATCTCTTCGAGGATCGCGTAGCCGTACTTGTCCCCGTCATAGAGGGAGCGGAGGATGATGGTGTTGATGTGGCCGCGGATGAGATCGGAACTGATGGTGCCGTGGTCCTTCTCGTCCTCTTCGCCGCTTTCATCCTCGCTTTCTTCGGGGAGACCGTCGTCTTCCGGAAGAGGGGCGGCGGAGGGCGCCTCGTCCGAGGGGGAGAGGGCGGGCTCTTCGGCGACGTCTACGATGGGTTCGTCTTCGCTATGGGTAAATTCCTGATCCATAGGGAGTCTCCTTATACGATATGACACTATTATACAGGATACGACAAGATTTGTCAAGAGTGTAGAGTACTATGCCTGACGTAATTGCAAAAAAATTTTGCTATTTTGTGCGTGCAAACGCCTTCGACCACAGGATACGGGGGTAGGAGAATGCTATGTCAGACATAACTTGTCCTGCTTCCGACGAAAAAAAGGCGGCGGGAACATTCCCGCCGCAAAGCGCGCTCATGTGCGGACGAGCTTTTTTTCGAGAAGAGCCACGAGGAAGTACATGAGCGCCGCGAGAAAGCAGAGGATGACGGTCGCCGCCATCACGAGGTCGAGCTTGAACACCTGCCCGCCGTACACGATGAGGTATCCGAGCCCCGCCCGCGAGACGATGTATTCGCCCATGATGGAGCCGATCCAGCTCATGCCGACCGCGACTTTGAGCATGGAGACGAAGGCGGGAAGGGAGGACGGCAGGACGAGTTTTACAAGGATATGCGCCTTGTTTGCGCCCATCGATTTAAGGAGCAGCACTTTGCCCTCGTCTGCCGAGAGGAAGGCGGAGAGCATGTGCAGGATGACGAGGATGACAGTGACGAGGATGGTCATGAAGACGATGGCGCGGCTCCCCGTGCCGCACCAGATGATGATGAGCGGCCCCAAAGCGATCTTGGGGAGCGCGTTGAGGACGACGATGTAGGGTTCTAAGATGCGGCGGAGGGTCTCGCTCCACCAAAGGAGCAGGGCGATGACGCCGCCTAAAAGGATGGCGGCAACAAAGCCGATGAGCGTCTCCGAAAGGGTGATGCCGATGTGATAGAAGAGGGTGCCCTCTTGGTAGAGGGAGGCGATCGTCTTGGCGATGCGGGAGGGGGAGCTGACGAGGAAGGGGTCTGCCCAGTTCAGGGCGGTGACGAGTTCCCACAGCCCCAAGAGAAGGAGCAGCAGCCCCAGCCGCACGGCGTTGACGATGCCCGTCTTTTTTCTGCTCTTTTGTAGGAAAGCGCGGTGTTCTTTGGAGAGATTGTCGTGTTTCATGGGTCGAGTTCCTTCCAGAGCGTTTCGAACCAGCCCGAAAAGCGGGGCTCTTCCCGCCGTTTCAGGGGATCGGGGGAGAGGAAGTCCGTCTCGTGCGAGGCGAGAAGGCGGGCGGGGCGTGCGGTGAGCACGAAGATGCGGTCGGCGAGGGAGACGGCTTCCGAAATATCGTGCGTGATGAGGAGCGCCGCTTTTTGTTCGCTTCTGAGGATGCGCGAAACGTCCGAGGCGACTTTGAGGCGGGTCTGATAGTCGAGCGCGGAGAAGGGCTCGTCGAGGAGCAGGATGTCGGGCTCCATGACGAGCGTTCTGATGAGCGCGGCGCGCTGGCGCATCCCGCCCGAGAGCTCGGAAGGATAGCGCTTCAAAAAGCCCGAAAGCCCGTACTTTTCGGCAAGTTCCAGCGCGCGGGCGCGGCGGGCGGGGGTGTTCTTTTTCTGCACTTCGAGGGGAAGGTACAGATTTTTCTCGATGGTGCGCCACGGGAAGAGTTCGTCGCGCTGGAGCATGTAGCCGATGCTCCCCTTCCGCGTCACCTTGCCCGCGGAGGGCTTCAAAATGCCCGCCGCGAGCGAAAGGACGGTGCTCTTGCCGCAGCCCGAAGGGCCGATCATGGCGGCAAATTCCCCCTCGCCGAGGGAGAAGGTGAGCCCGTTTAAGGCGGTGACTTCCCCCTGCCGCGTGTGATAGGTGAGTCTTACGTTGTCAAAGGCGAGTATTTCTTTCATGGTCGTGCCGCCCCGAGGGGCGCTTTGGCGTCATTGGAGCGCGGCGGCGACGCGCTGAGCAAGGGAGTTGTCGACGAGCGCCTGATAGTCCGCGCGTTCGGGAAGTTCGCCCGCGCTCTCGATGATGTCCTGCAAACGGTTGAAACTCTCTTCGGAGAGCGTCATGTCGGGCTGCCAGGCGGAGATCTTTCGATAGCTTTCGACGCTGACGGCGAGCGACTCCTGCGAGGTGGAGGGGAAGTGGGGGAGAAGGTACTCGGCGACGGTCATCGCGGGCTCATTTTCCGCGAAGCCGATGGCGCGCATGATGGCGCGGAGGAAGCCTTCGGCGGCCTCCGTGTTGTCGTCGAGCCACGAGCGCTTGGCGATATAGGCGGTGTAGGGGACTTCGCCCGACGCTTCGCCCACGGCGGCGACGACATAGCCCTTGCCTGCCGCTTCGTATTCGGATGCCGTCGGTTCGAACATCGTGCAGTAGTCTGCAACACCCGATTCGAAGGCGCCCGTCATCAGGTTGAAGGCGACGTCGTAGTTGAGCGTCACCCGATCTTGGATGCCGTGCTCTTTTAAGATATATTCAAAGGTCATGGCGGGAACGCCGCCCTTTCTGCCCGCGAGCACTTCTTTCCCCGCGAGGTCTTCCCATCGGAAGTCGGGCTCGTCGGTGCGGGAGACGAGGAAGGAGCCGTCGCGGCGGGTGAGCTGGCCGAAGACGGTGGGGACGTCCGTGGTGCCGCCGAGGAGCACATAGATGGCTGCTTCGGGGCCGCAGAAGCCGATGTCGGCATCGCCCGAGAGGACGGCTGCCATCACCTTGTCGGCGCCGCCGCCGTTCGTGAGTTCGATCCTGATGTTCTCCTCTTCAAAATAGCCGAGGGAGTCGGCGAGATACATGGGCGCATAGAACACCGAGTGGGTGACTTCGTTGACGCGGATGCGCGTGACATCGTCCTCCTGTTCTTCGGTGCAGGCGGAAAGGGGGAGGAGCGCGAAGAGCGCCGCTAAGGGAAGCAAGATGAGACGGGAAAGTTTTGACATGGGGACCTCCGTGGAAGAAGATGCGGCTCACCGCAAGGGCGGGGGCGCATCTTCGGAATTTGGCAATAATATATCGTATGCGAGGGGCGCTTTCATTGACAACGGCGGAAAAAGCGTGTATAATGAAATGCTGTATTACGCTTTTTTAGGTGATAAAGATGAAAGAGATGCAAACGACGTACGATCCCAAACAATTTGAGGATCGCATCTACGCGGATTGGCAGGAAAACGGCTGCTTCCGCGCCGAGATAGACGAAGGGAAAGTTCCCTTCTCGCTGATGATGCCGCCCCCCAACGTCACGGGGCAGCTGCACATGGGCCACGCCATGGATGAGACCATGCAGGACGTCATCACGCGCTTCAAGCGCATGCAGGGGTATTCCGTCCTCTGGCTCCC
>URMI01000102.1 GCA_900548845.1 uncultured Clostridia bacterium
ATCGAGGCGATCGCCTCCCCCGTCAGCATGCGTCGCACGGCGGCAAGGACGCGCTCTTTTGCGACCGTCTCCCGCTCGGGCTCTGCGGCATGGCGGACGGGCGCAGCATCACCGCGAACCCATCCACCCGTCGTCATGCTTCCCCCTTCAAAGCAAGTCCGCACGATCCGATGAAGCTCGGAAAGCTGCTCCACGGTGACGGGCACTTCCGGGAGCGCATCGCCGTAATATCCCTTGCCGAGCTGCGAACGATCGAGCAGAGCGATATATTTGTAAGTCCGATCGGTAAAATCCAACCGCAGCGTGTCGACGCGCCCGCCCGGGTCGTCTTTCCGCTCGCAGTAAAACCCGAATCGTTCGTGTTTCATGTTGTCCTCCTTCGGCGCACGGCGCCAGACCATGAACTAAAAAAGCAGGCGGGGTCAAACCGAACCTCCCCGCCCATTTGGTTTTTAAGAGTGACGATCAGCCTTGTAAAAGATCGTATAAAAAGGTATTTCTCCTTGATCTGCTCCGTAACTTTGCAACCTGTAACGCACAAACGGAAAACTCCCAAAGCGATGACAAAAACGATAAACGATAGCTTTGACCCTTTCCTTGTGCCACTCATGTGCAGCCTGTTTTCCGGGGACATTCCCCGGCATCGAAGCCAAACCGTCCCTCTTCGGAAAGGGCGTCAGATCTCGATGTAGTTCGTCAGATTGGCGCGGTCGATGGCGATCTGCAGCTCGGAAATGCGCTTGCGCAGGGCGCCCGCGTCCGCCTCCGCCTGTTTGACGTCGTAATTGCACCGCGTGAAGCGGATGACGCCGTTGTAGGTGATCTCGCTCGTCAGCGGATTGCGGCCCGTGAGCGACTCTACCTGCACGCGCTCGCCCTGCAGCTGGGCAAGGAGCACGAGCGCTTCGCCGATGGTGATGCCGAAGGGTTCGGCGATGACCTCGGTATTCGCCCGCCCGAGCGCCGTGCGGACGGCGCGGATCCTATCGTCGATGGCGCGGATCTCTTCGCGCGTCTTTTCATACGCATAGCCGCTGTCGATGGGCGTCTCGCCCTCCTTGTAGGAGACGACCGAATTGCGGTCCTCGAACTCGATGAGCTCGTCCTTCTGCTTTTCGAGCTCCTTGATGAGCTTCATGGCTTCCGTATGGCAAACTTTCATGTTGTTTTCCTCCCGTTCGTTTTCCTGCCCCTATTATCGCACATCTTTTTCCGTTTGTAAATGCGCAGTTTCAAATATTTTTTTGACCCCTTGTTTTTGTGTAAAATGCAGAGAAAAAGACATATTTTTGAGAGAAAACTATCAAATATGTACTTTCATTCATTTGCTTTTGACCCCTTTTTGTGGTATGATCTTGAAAAGGGAGGAAAAGCTCATGACGGAAAAGTTAAAGATCAACGTGACGAAGCGGACGGCGGATATCCTCGAAAAGGACGCCGAAAGCTTTGAATTTTTCAAGGCGGACGGGCGCACGCTCAACAAGAACGCGCTTTTGACGCAGCTCATCGTCAACTATTACGAGCGCTTCCGCACGCAGGAGAAAGAGCTCTTCTCCTATCTCATGGGCGCGGTCGGGAAGGAGACGCACCTCAAAAAGGGCGAGCTCGAAACGATGTGCCGCACGATCGCCTCGCACGTCCGCAAGCGGGAGGCGGCGCCCCTCAAAGAGCGCTTCGACTGCACCGTCTCCGTCAAGCCCACGCGTGCCTCCGAGCCCGTCCTCGACTATATCGAGGCGTATCTCCTTGGCGGGAGCTCGCTTTCGGAGTACTTCCGCAACCTCTTCTCCTCTTACGCCGCTCTTCCGCAGGATGAGCGCGAGAAGATCGTCTTCCGCCCGCAGTACGAGGCGCTCGAGAGGGCGATCGCCGCAAAGAAGAAGGTGTTCCTCAGCACGCAGCGCACGCGCGAGAAGGGCTACGAGCTCTCCCCCTACCGCATCGCCGCCTCCAAAGAGGAGCTGCACTGCTATCTGCTTGCCGCCCGCGGGAACGAGTGCGTCCCCATCCGCCTTTCACGCATCCTCTCGGTGACGCCCCTTGCAAAAGACGCCGAATTCTCCCCCGAACAGCTTTCGCTGTTTGCAAGGATGCTTGCCTTCGGGCCGCAGTTCCGCTACGGCAAGCGCGAGGAGGAGGCCGTCGTGCAGTTCACGGCGCACGGCATGGAGATGTACCGCGCCCTCTATGTGCATCGCCCCGTGCCCGTCTCCGTCGAAAACAACACCTTCACCTTCGCCTGCTCCCATCAGCAGCTCATGCAGTATCTCGTGCGGTTCGGCCGCGACGCCTTCGTCGTGCGCCCCGCTTCTTTGCGCGAGCGCATCCGCACCTTTTACGCCCTGGCGGGAAAGAAGTACGCTTCGGCAGGCAGGCATTACGACGCGATCTCGGGCGAAGCCGCCGCAGCCGACGCCGACAAAAAACCGAATGAAAGGCAAGCGCCGCCCGAAAAAGTACAATAACTGCACGAAAAAACCGCCGCTCCATAGTTGGGAGCGGCGGTTTTGCTGCTGTGGTTTTATTTTGCAAATTCTGCGCTGCGGAATTCGCGGATGACGTTGACCTTGATCTGCCCGGGATATTCGAGCTCGTTCTCGATCTTCTTGGCGATGTCCTTGGCGAGATACATCGCCTTGGTGTCGTCCACCTGGTCGGGCTTGACGATGACGCGCACTTCGCGGCCCGCCTGGATGGCGTAGCTCTTGTCGACCCCGCGGAAGCTCGAGGCGATCTCTTCGAGCTTTTCGAGACGCTTGACGTAGTTGCTGCCCGTCTCCCTGCGTGCGCCGGGGCGCGCGCCCGAGATGGCGTCCGCCGCCTGGATGAGCACCGCCTCGATGGTCTTGGGCTCCACGTCGCCGTGGTGCGCCATGATGGCGTTGACGATCATCGCGTTTTCCTTGTACTTCTTGGCAAGGTCTGCGCCGATCTGGATATGCGTGCCTTCCTGCTCCCTGTCGACCGCTTTGCCGATGTCGTGCAAAAGGCCCGCGCGCTTGGCAAAGTTGACGTCGAGGCCGAGCTCCTGCGCCATGAGCCCCGCGAGCTGCGCGACTTCGATGGAATGGCGGTAGACGTTCTGACCGTAGCTCGTGCGGAATTTGAGGCGGCCGATGAGCTTGATGAGCTCGGGATGCAGCCCGAAGATGCCCACTTCGAACATGGCGTTCTCGCCTGCCGCTTTGATCTGCTGATCGATCTCTTTGGTGACCTTTTCCACCGTCTCCTCGATGCGGGCGGGGTGGATGCGGCCGTCCGAGATGAGGCGCTCGAGCGTGAGGCGGGCGATCTCCCTTCTTACGGGGTCGAAGCCCGAAAGGATGACGACTTCGGGCGTATCGTCGATGATGAGTTCGATGCCGGTCGCGTTCTCGATGGCGCGGATGTTGCGCCCCTCGCGGCCGATGATGCGCGCCTTCATGTCGTCGTTGGGCAGCGGCACGACGGAGACCGTCGTCTCCGAAGCGTGGTCGGATGCGCAGCGCTGGATGGCGAGCGTAATGATGTTCTTGGCGTTGAGGTCCGCCTCGTCCTTTGCCTGCTGTTCGAGGTTACGGACCTGCACCGCACAGTCGCGGCGGGTCTCGTCCAAAATTTCGTCGGTGAGCTGCGCCTTTGCCTCCTCTTTGGTGAGCTGGGCGACGCGCTCGAGCTCCTGCACCATGAGTTCATGCTGATGCGAGAGCTCCTCCCTCGTCTTTTCCACCTCTTCGAGGCGGTGATTCAGATTGTTCTTCTGCTGTTCGACGCTGTCGAGCTTCTTGGAAAGTTCCTGATCTTTCCGCTCGAGGGCGTCTTCCTGCTTGTTGAGGCGCGCTTCGATGCGTTGCTGCTCGGCGCGCTTCTCCTTCATTTCCTGCTCAAACTCGTTTCTTCTTTTGAGTTCCTGCTCCTTGGCCTCGAGGACCGCTTCTTTTTTTAATTGCTTGCATTCCGCCTTCGCGCTTGCGAGCATCTTCTCGACTTGCTGCGAGGTCTCATCGAGCTTTTGCTCCGACTTCTTTTTGGCAATTTTTTGAAGAATGACGTAGGCCGCCGCACCGCCGATCGCAAGCCCTAAGATAGGCAGGACGACAAAGAGCGCGACTGCGAGCCCCGTCGATACATCAAGGAGCAGGCTGCTTAAAATCGTCATTTTCAGCCTCCTGCTTGGGTTTTTTTGACATTTTATCCGTATATCGCCCCATGAAAAGGCGTATAGTTAGGCATTGTCTTAATGATTATACAATACTCTATGCAGATTGTCAACCGGTTAAGAGCAACTCCCCTCCCCCAAGCGCAAAATTTTTTTGCCGAATGATGAAAAATGGTCCCCCCCTCCCGTTCTGCAGTCCGAATGATCTGCAGACGAAAAGCCCCCTCACCGAGGGGGCCTGATCTTTGAAACTTCCGCAGGCAGGACCACGTTTTTGCGGAAACCCTTTCCTTGAAATCTTTCTGCAAGCAAGGTTGCCTTGCGCAGCAGACCCCAATTTGCACATACCTGTGCTTAGTCTCGCGGAAAGATTTTTGCGTCAGCAAAAAGATTTGCGGCGAAATTTTCACCCTGCAAACTGCGCCTTGTAGAGCTCCGAATAAAAGCCGCCCTTTTGAAGGAGCTCTTTGTGTGTGCCCTGCTCGATGATGGTGCCCGCCTTCATCACAAGGATGAGATCGGCGTTCTCGATCGTTGAAAGGCGGTGCGCCACGATGAAGCAGGTGCGCCCCTGCATGAGCTTAGAAAAGGCGTCCTGCACGCGCATCTCGGTGCGGGTATCGATGGAGCTCGTCGCCTCGTCCAGGATGAGCATAGGCGGACGGGTGAGCATGATGCGCGCGATGCATAAAAGCTGCCGCTGCCCCTGCGAGAGCGCGCCCTCGTCGCCGATGACGGTATCGTACCCTTCGGGCAGGCGGGAGATGAAGCCGTGCGCGTGCGCCGCGCGGGCGGCCTCGATCATCTCCTCTTCGGTCGCTTCGGGATTGCCCATCAGAAGGTTCTCGCGCACGGTCGCCTTTTTCAGCCACGTCTCCTGCAATACCATGCCGTAGTGACTGCGGAGCGACTTGCGCGTGATCTCCCTGATATCGTGCCCGTCCACCGAGACGCACCCTT
>URMI01000103.1 GCA_900548845.1 uncultured Clostridia bacterium
TCCCTAACCAAGCGCGCTACCAAACTGCGCTACGCCTCGAACGGTGAATATTATATCAAACCGAGCGCGCTTTTGCAAGCGATTTCCATGCGTCAATTTGTCTCATATGATTTCTTTGGCAGTTTCAGGGGAGAAGCAGCTCTCCCTCCGTCTGCAGAAAGCGCACGGCGTAAGGATTTGTGAAGATCTTCAGCTCTCCGCATTCGGCTGCCCCGTCCCGGAAGAAGGGGGCGAGCATTCCCGCAAGCTCTCTTTTCTGTTCCTCGCTCAGCGGAAAATTGTGCTCTACTTCCGCAAAGGCATCGCCGACTGCGAGATCGCTTCCCATGTCGGCAAGAAAGAGCGCCGCTTTCAGTCCCCGCGCCCAGCCGCGCAGCTCTTCCGCCCTGCGGCTGCAGTCCTCGATGGAAAGATCGTGCACGTCGCTTAACATTGCTTCCGTGCGGTACATCCGGATGATGATATAGCGCTGCATTGCCTGCCTCCTGAAAACGGGTATCGAAAACCCCGCTCGGCGGGAGCGGGGGAAGGTCCGAAAAACGATCCGAGACGGGCCTGTAAGCCGGGTTCTGTCGAGCGCGGTCATTTATCTACGCCCGCCGTCACCGGCGGGCTCAAGCGTTATTCACGGCTCTGCTCGGACGGGCAGCCCATATGAACAGAGCCCAAACTTGCATCGGACGGGGTTTACATGGCACGGGGCGTTACCGTCCCGTCGGTGAGCTCTTACCTCGCCTTTCCATCCTTACAGCGCCCAAAAGGCACTGCGGTCTATTTCTGTTGCACTTTCCTTGAAGTCGCCTTCACCTGACGTTATCAGGCGTCCTGCCCTGTGATGCCCGGACTTTCCTCATCGCGATATTTCACGCGCCGCGGCCGCGCAGCCCGCTCGGATCGGGAGTATTATAGCACACTTTTTGAAAAAAAGCCCGCATTTTTCCCGCCTGCCGCAAAATTATTTCGGGGGATCGTCGGGATATTTTCCCTTTGTTTTCAATTTGTTTTGCGCTTTGCCTGTCTTTGCGGCGGGGCGGAGTTTTTCTTTGTATTCTTCCCTACATTTTTTGAAAAGGGGCTTGATATTTGCGGAAAATGTGATAAAATAGAAGTATTAAATAGGTCTAAGGAGAGTTGTGATGAAAAAGACCAAGATCGTATGTACGTTGGGCCCCGCGTCCGAGACGCAGGAAGTCATCTCCGCGATGGCAGATGCGGGCATGAACGTTGTCCGTTTGAACTTCTCGCACGGGACGCACGAGGACCATGCCAAGAAGATCGAGATCATCCGCCGCGTGCGCGAAGAAAAGAATATCCCGCTGCCCATTCTGCTCGATACCAAGGGCCCCGAGTTCCGCATCCGCACCTTCAAGAACGGCAAGGTGACCCTCAATGAGGGCGATACCTTCACCTTCACGACGGAGGAGATCGAGGGCGACGAGACGCGCGTTGCCGTCTCTTATAAGGGCATCTGCGAGGACCTTTGCCCGGGCGACAAAATTCTGCTCAACAACGGGCTCATGGTCTTTGAAGTGCAGGAAATCAAAGCGCCCGATGTCATCTGCAAGGTCGTCATCGGCGGCGAGCTCTCCTCCCGCAAGAGCATGTTCTTTCCCGAAAAGGAGCTGCATCTCACCTATCTTTCCGAACAGGACAAGAAGGATCTCCTCTTCGGCATCGAGCACAAAGTGGACTTTATCGCCTGCTCCTTCGTCTCCCGTGCGCAGGACATCGTTGACGTGAGGAACTTCCTGCACGAGAACGGGTCGGACGACATCGACCTCATCGCCAAGATCGAGAACCGCGCGGGCGTCAACAACCTCAAAGAGATCCTGGACGTTTCGGACGGCATCATGATCGGCCGCGGCGACATGGGCGTGGAGATTCCTTACGAGGAACTGCCCGATATCCAAAAGACCATCATCCGCGCCTGCCGCGTGGCGGGCAAGCGGTGCATCACGGCGACGGAGATGCTCGAATCTATGATCAGCAAGCCCCGTCCCACGCGTGCGGAGATCTCCGACGTCGCCAATGCCGTGTACGACGGTTCGAGCGCTGTGATGCTCTCGGGCGAGACGGCGGCGGGCGAGTATCCCGTCGAGGCGGTCAAGGCGATGGCGCGCATCTGCGTGCAGGCGGAGTCGCGCTCCAAGTTCATCCAGAAGGTGGACGACGCCGACTTCGACATCACCGGGCTTTCGGATGCGCTGTCGCACTCGGCGTGCCTGCTCGCGCGCGACGTCAAGGCAAAAGCCATCGTCGTGTGCACCCGCACGGGCGGCACCGCAAAGATGGTCTCCCGCTTCCGCCCGATGATCGATATCATCGGCATGACGACGGACGAGCGGAGCTACCGCAAGCTCGCTCTGAGCTGGGGCGTGGTGCCCGCGCTCAGCGAGGAATATCATTCCGTCGACGTTTTGTTCCACTTTGCAAAGCAGGCAGCCAAAGATTCGGGACTGGTGAAGTCGGGCGATGTCATCGTCATCACGGGCGGCACCCCCAACGGCAAGAGCGGCAATTCCAACCTCATCAACATCGAAACGATCTGATAAAACGTGCGGCGCGCCCCGATCGGGGCGCGCCGCATTTCCTGTCGCACTGAAAAATTATTTGAGCTGCAGCCCGTCGCGAAAGGCGCTGCCGACTTTGCCTCCGAGGCGCAGGTAGGCGTTGTTCACGGGGTCGAAGGTGATGGGGGAGAGCTTTTCGGGGTCGATCTTCCCCTTGTCCGAAAGGATGCGCTCGTCCGCACAGACGTTCTTCACCTTGCCGAGGAGCATGCCCGTCTCTTCGTCGTAGCTTTCCAGTTCGCATTCGAAGGCGAGGGGAAGCTCCTCGATGAGGGGCGCGTCGACGAATGCGCTCTTTTCGGTATGCCAGCCCGTCTTTCGGAACTTGTCCTCCACATCGTTTGCGGAGACGACGCCCACATAATCGCAGGGGATGAGCTCCTGCTCCGTGCCCACGCTCACCGTGAACGCTTTGCGGGCGAGCAGGTTCTTCGTCGTCTTGTGCCCCGCGCTCAGGCAGAGGAAGAGCTTGTCTTCGTCCGCCGTGCCGCCCCATGCGGCGCTCATGGCGTCGGGCTTGCCGTTCTCGTCATACGTTGCGATGATGAGCACGGGCTGGGGGTAGAGGATGGGTCTTGCGCCAAAATTCTTTCTCATTGTATTTCGCTCCTTATGTACGCTCGCCCGATTTCCGTCGCAATCCTGTGTCGAGCTTGCGTTTTGCCTTGGTCACTTACGCCATAGTAAGCTCCCTGCGGCAAAGCCGCGCTCTCCTTGTCTTGCTTGGAACTCAAGCGAGGGGATAACCTTTGGGTTTTCCTCGCACGCCTTGTCTTGCTCGGAACTCAAGCGAGGAAGTAACCTTATGCGTTCGCTCGGGTCTTGCGCCCGCTTTCTCTGCGGCGGGACCCTTTTTTATTCCGTCTTTATTATACCCGTTGCGGAGGCTGCTCAAACGGGGCAGGGGCGGAAGGGGGCTACCGCACCCTGCGCGCTAAGACCTCGCCCGTCTCGGCGTCGATAAGGAGGGCGGCGTTCTCCTTCTTCCCCGTGATGCCCACGAAGTAATAGTTGCGGCTGCGCCGCATGAGGCGCACCGTGAACTCTCCTTCGAACGTATTGCCCGCCGTCATGCGGCCGAGAAGCTCCCGTTCCGCATCCACAGCAAAGTTGAGCGCCTCTTCGGGGGAGAGCGTCTTTTCCGTCCTGACCGAAGTCGCCGTGAGCTCCGTCGTCTTCCCGTCTTCGCTCAGGCGCACCGTCACGCTCCCTTCGGGGAAGGCGGAGACCCCCTGCGAAAGGAAATAGTCCCCCTTGACGGTGCGGTAGGAAAGTTCGCCGCTTATCGCGGGCTCGCCCGAAAGCGCGATCCGGTAGCTCTTCGAACCGTCCGTACTTTCCGAAGGCTTGACTGCGATCTCGATGAGCTTCAGCGTATTGCAGGCGACGCCGTCGGCGGCATAGGGTGTCTCGCGCGTGATGCACGAGATCGTGAGCGAAAAGTCCTCCGTTTCGGCGGCAAAGAGGTCGCTCCTGACGTCGGAGAGATGCTTTGTGTAGTCCGTGCCTTTGCATCCTGCAAGGAGGACGAGGGAGAGAAGGGGAACGAGGAGGAAGAGTGCTGCTTTTTTCATGCTCTAACTTATGAAAACGGGAGCCGCCGCATGACTTTTTTTGCTTTTTCGGTTGATTTTTTCGGGGCGATATGGTAAAATAGCCTAAATTATCCCACCGAATATCCATATTATATCCAATCAATATAGGTTCCACCCATGAGAAAGATCGTTTTCAAAACCATATTCATCACGCTCGGCATCGTGCTCATCCTCGCGATCTCGGCATTCGGCATCCTTTCCTTCGCTGCCCCCAAGGCAATGATGAACTTTTCCGCATCGTTGGGGCTCGACGCCATCAGCGGCGACTACGCCTATCAGGAATACCGCCGTTCGGGCGATATCAACTACCTTGCTTATGCCTTCGAAGTGGCTGCCAACGAGGGCCGTCCCGATGCCGCGGCGGAGCGCTTTGAAGAATTTTACGAGAACGAGGGCTTTACCGACTACTGCAAAGCGCAGGAAGGCGAGGACCTCGGCGAAGACATCCCCAAACTCAACTACAGAAGCTATGCCTGCGGTCTCGGGGCGTGCGCATTGTATGCGGTCGCCGAAACGGACGAGGAAAAGCTCGAAGTCTACACCTTTGCCCTGAGCGAGACGAGCGAAGAATTTGAACCGTCCAATCCCGTCGTGAGCCTTGCGCTCGCCGCCTGCGAGGCGGACGACGCAGAATTCTGCGGCATCATCTTGGACAACCTTGAAAACGAGGACAAGTTCAACGAGCTGAGAAAACAGGCGACGCTCGAAGACGCCTCTCAGCGCACGGAAGGGTACGAGCTTTATTTGGAAATCATCGATCTTTTGGAGGAAGCAGCAAATGAGTAAAGTGATCAAGGAAGGACTTGCATTCGACGACGTTCTGCTCATCCCGCAGGCGTCCGACGTCTTGCCGAACGAGGTAGACCTGCGCAC
>URMI01000104.1 GCA_900548845.1 uncultured Clostridia bacterium
GGGCCTCGGCGCCTTCGCCATGTTCCTTCAGACGCCCATCGGCGTGCTCGTGTTCGTCGGTATCCCCGTCGTCGCGTACGTCATCTACGACATCCTCCGCGTCACGCTGCACAACCGCAGGGTGCGCGCCGAGGAGAAGGAAGAGCTCGCCGCCAAAGAGGAGGAGCTCGCCCGCCTGAAAGCGCTCGTCGAGGGCCCCGTCGCAGCGGAGGCCGCCGTCGAAGAGCCCGCTCCCGAGGTACTCCTGGAGGAGCCTCCCGAGGAGTTCCCGCCCGAGGACGGGGGAGCGCTGTAACATTCGGCAACGTTCGCGCGAAGCCATAACGCGCGGAAAAAAATTATAGGATAGAAGGAGAGGAAACAAATGAAAGAGCAAAAGAAGAGCACGAGCAAAGTGATCGTGCGCTCCGCACTCATTCTGCTGCTGCTGACGCTCATCAGCGGCTGCTTCTTGGGCAGCACGTTTGCACGGTACGTCTCGAAGGGCGAAGGCGACCTGAGCGCCGGCGTCGCGGAATGGAAGATCACCGAGACGGTGTCCGGGACTGGCGATATTATTACGGGGCTTGAGAAGTTCTCGCCCAACATGGCGAAATATGACGGGACGAACAAGAGAAGCCGTTCTGTGAATGTGACCCTTCTCACGATCAAGAACGACGGCGATTTGGACGCATACGTCAAAGTCGCTTTCGATTCGCCAGCAAGCGTGGACTGGCAGACGGTAGTGCTTTATTCCGATGATACCGCGAGTACGGAATTGGTACTTCCTAATGATCAGAGAGGTACGGGTGAAGTCAACGAATACGCGCCCTATGTTGCGGAAATCAATGAGATTTTTAAGTTGACGACGGCTATCTCCATTACTAATACTTCTGGTAATGAGGGCGCTTATTCGAATAGCGCTATTAGCAACGAGGATTCCGAGTATAACGGCATGTATTACCTTGAAGTAGGTGAAACCATGACCATTACGGGCACGATTACTTGGACGACTGATTTGGAAGACGAGACTCCCACGAAGGTCGCAGGTTGGCCGGAGGGCGTTGATGTTTACAATACCGACCTCCGCGATACTTGGATCGGTGAGCACGTCAAGGCGATCGGTTGGAACTATACTTGGTACGCGCTTCAGGCAAACGAGGCGCCTACAACGGGTGGCACGAGCAATCCTACCCCCGCTCCCGTTTATCCAAGCAACCCCTAACCAAAGGCAATAACTGCGCTGTGCCACACGCGGGGCAGAATTGCAACATATGAAAAAATAATAGAAGGAGTAAATTTTATGACGAGTCAAAAGACGGAAAAGAAGAGAATTTCCTCGAAGATCTTCGTGGCGCTGGCAGCGCTGACCCTTGTGAGCTGCTGCTTCCTCGGCACCACCTTCGCTCGCTATACGACCGGCACGACCTCCGGCTCCGCCGGCGCCGACATCGCCGACTGGGAGATCGTCGTCGAGGACGGTTCCTCCGGCTCCGCTACGGGAGAATTCCTTGTCATTCAGCCTGTTGGTCAGGGGCAGACATCCGATGACGCAATTACCGCTGACACCGACCGTATCAACGAGATCCCCGGTTCGGGCGCAGTTATCTCCATTACGAACAAAGGGCAGGTCAAAGCCGACGTCACGGTTGAGATTGTTGAGGGCTCTTATACGTACTATGTGAAGGACTACGAAGTGAACGGCGGTCAGGTCGTCATTGAGAACGGCCGCTATAAGTGGACGGAAGCAAAGCTTGACTCTACGCAGCCCGATAAGCTCTATCACGATCAGGAAGGCAGAGAGTACAAGTGGGATTTCGCAAACAACTGCCCTCTGTATCTTGATACGGAAGATTGGAAGGCTGATGCATGGTGGACTGCAGCAGGCCTTGATGACATCATTGAACCCGGTGCGCTTTCGATCGTTGGTGCTTCTGCCGATAGTGAAAACACCTATACGGCAACTCTTGCCACGAACGGTACCATTCAATTGAAGATCACGGGCGCAACCTGGACGTCTGACGTCGTGGGTGAAAATGTGATTAATGACGCCGATTATCCTGCACATACCTTCCCCGGTGACCTTCGCGACACCTGGATCGGTGAGAACCTTCTCAAGGTTGGCTACACCTTCACTTGGGAAGCGGTTCAGTCTGCCGACTAACCCAACTCCTTGCCGAACGGCACACAGCTCATCCGGGAGGACCCCCTCCCAACAAAACAGGCGGAACCTTCGCGGTAAGTGTGGCAGCACCGCGAAGGGACTCCCGCCCCTTTTTGTAAATACCCAATTTGTTTAAGTACTTAATTATATTTAGCACTCATCTCAGCACTATGTTTCGACGCCCGACTTACACCAAACAGCCTCAGGGGCGCGTAGGGGGAAACCATGTGTCTGCCGACAAAGCGAGAGGCCCCGTCCTCTCCTCAATTTGAAAATTCCGCGGAACTTCCGCGTTCACAAAAGAAACAAACTCGCCGCGGCCCGCTCCGCGCCGACGTCCTTGACGCCGCGGGGAATCGCATCGGCAAAGTGCGCGGCGGGGCATTCTACTCGCTTGAAGGAGCCTTCTTCGGCCGCTTCGTCAGCATGGAGGAGGGCGTCTTCCTCGCGCATGAGGGCGAAGTCCTGGGCGTTCTCGACGGCGACCGCGTTCTCTCCGCCCGCGAGGGCGAGCACCTCTGCACCCTCCGCCGCAACGCGTGGGGCGTGTGGCTGCTCTTTCTCACGGTCGCGGCGCTCTTCTTCGCCTGCTTCACGCTCGGCTTTGCCTACCGCTTCTTTCCCGCCTCGATGAGCGGCATCACCGACTTCGACTATCAGCTCACGGGCAGCGGGAGCGAGTGGAACATCGACATCGACCTTCCCGCCGCATGGGGCGACGCGGAAGGGGAACTCATCGCCCCGGGCATGCGCGGCGAATACCGCTTCACCATCCGCAACGGCAGTCCCGTCGACGTTACGGGCGTCTTCCGCTTTGAGGAGGACAACAAGGCGGGCATCGACATGCGCTTCCGTCTCCGTCAGAACGGCGAGCTCATCTCGTCGGAGGAATTCGTGCCCCTTGACGAGCTCGAACTCTCTTCCGCGTATCTGAGTTCAGACTCGACGAGCGCCTTTGTCCTCGAATGGTATTGGTCGCACAACGACCCCGTCGACACCTGGGTGGGCGAGAACGGCGCATACTACGCGGTGGAGCTTGCGTTCCGCGCCGTCCCCGCAGAATAAGACTTGAAAGGCCGCACCCGCGGCGCATACATGAAATTTCCCGCCCGTGCAAATCTTAGAGGTACGGAGCGATCTCGGGAGGAAGAAAGTCCGAATGAAGAAGGCAGTATCCATTACCTTACTCATTGTGCGCATCGTGCTTGTGGCGGCGGTGGGCGCGCTGGCCGTGTTCAACGTCTATCTTCTGGTACAGCGCTACGCCTTTCACAACGAGATGCCGCTCGTCTTCGGGTACGCCTCGGCGACCGTCGTTTCGGGCAGCATGGAACCCGAGATCAACGTGGGCGACTTTGTCATCGTCCACAGGCAGGACAGTTACGAAGTGGGGGACGTCATCTCCTTTGAGAACGGCGGCGTCTACACCACACATGAGATCGTCAGGATCGAGGACGGCAAGTTCATCACCAAGGGCACCAACAACGAGGCGGAGGACCCTTCCCCCGTCGAAATGAGCCAAGTGGTGGGCAAGGTCGTTGCCGTTTGGAGAAATTTCGGCAACGTCATCGACTTCTTCCGCACGCCCGCGGGCATCTTCGTGCTCGTTGTGGCGGTGGTCGTCATCTGGCTCGTGCTCGACTTTATCTCTTCTGCGAAACGGAGGCGAAAGGAGAAAGATGAAAGCTGAACGCACGGGGAACGGCAGGATCGGCTGGGAGGGGCGGCTGTTCCGCTATATCTCGCTGCTGCTCATCGTGGCGGTGCTCTTCAGCGGCGTCACGTTCGCCCGCTATGCCTCCATGAGCGAGGGCAGCCTCACGACGGGCATCGCCCGCTTTGACCCCTCGTTTACGGTGGACGGCGTCAATTCGTTCACCTTCGGCAACTCGAACTATTGGCAGAATTACAACGAGCAGTGGCTGGAGCAGGGCAAGGGCAGCGCGCGCACGGTGCGCATCTCCCTTCACAACGACGGCGAGATCAACGTCATGCCCGCCGTCATTCACATGGAGGGCCCCGCCGAATTCTGGGAGAACGTCGCCCTTCAGATGACGGAAGCGAATACGGACGGCTCCGCAGGCGCCCCCTACACGACCCAGCTCGTCATTGCCGACCTTCTCAGGGAGCGAGGCGAGGGGAATACCGAGAACGGCGAAACGCACAATTATACCTACGGCGACTATGAGAATTGGGGCACGGAGAGCGAGTTCAATACTTCAACTTCCGACAATTTCGACCAGCGCGGCGAAGGGGAGGAAGTCCTCACCATGTCGGGCGGCATCGTGAAGACGGACGAGGAAGGCAATGAGACCTTGACGGGCACCGTCACCGCGTCGTGTGATGACTACACCCTCCGCATCACGGCGAGCATGAAGGAAGTGGAGTACTCCGTCGGTTTCCAGCGCAGGGACGAGACCGCCAACGAGGCGCTCCCCGCGCTCTACCTCGATTGCAGGAAAGAGGTCCTCTACTATTCCGTCGACCTCATTCTGCCCGATGACGCAACCAACTTCGTCGTCGAGCCGAACGGCACGGACAACACCTCCAAGAGCCTCGTCCTCTTCTTTACCTGGACGAATTCCGTGAGCGGCGGGGACTTCAATCTCGGCATCACAAGGAGCGGCACTAAGAACGGCACGGTGGGGAACGGACAATCTGTCGCCGGCTTCACCTGGACGTACCTCAGCAATTTTAAGAGCGGCACTCCGCTTCAATTCAACGGGGCGACCGTCGTCGGCTATCACTTCAACCACCTCGGCGTGCCCTGCACGCAGGTCGTGAACAATCAGACCATCTTGGGCACTACCATCGTCCGCATCAACAAGCGGTTTACCTTCAATGAGGGCGGCACGCAAGTT
>URMI01000105.1 GCA_900548845.1 uncultured Clostridia bacterium
CTTCCGATCTCTCCGCTTTCGCCCTTCGTCAACAGCCCATATACGGAGCACGCGTTCGCCGCATTCACATCGCCCATGCTGTACGGGCACATGGCGTTTACGACCTCCGACGCGTACGTTTCCACATTGTCTTCGAACTCTTTGATCGCTCGTTTGATCTGCATGTCGTCGAAGCGGGCAAACTTTTCAAGGTCCTGCTCGCTTCTGCTCAGCGAGAGATAGCCGTCCCGCCTCGTATCATCGAACCTCGCAGAGAGCTCCTGCAGGTCGCCGTACTTTTTCACCGTATCTTCGATCAGCCCGTCGTTCAGAGCATTTACAAAATCTTCGATCTTGTCCCTGTAGATGACGGTGGGATTGCCGAGCGCATCGCGTCTCCGCTCCTCGTTTTTCACATCCTTGGCGATGGAGAGGAAGAAGCGGTCGCGGCCGGCCTCGTCGGGTTTGACGGAAGTATATTCGTCAAAATGACGGATGTATTCGCTGCGGGGCTCGATATACCGGCCGACGGGCTCGTTGTCGCGCTCCTTCCGCCGCTGTTCCTTCAAATCGACTTCGATCTCGCTGTCGATCCTGCCCCAGCCGGTGGCGAGGGAATCCTGCATGGCGCGGATGCTGCAGTATTCCTTGACGCTCTCTACGGGGTATTCCGCCTTGGCAACGCCGCAAGAACCGTACAGCGGGTCTTCGCTCTGCACGTTCACCATAAACAGATTATCTTCCTCGGAATACATATCGTCCTTCATCGGGGAATAGAGCTGCATGTAGACGAGCTGTGCCGCCATGCTCTCATATGCCGAAATGCTTTCGAGGGTGATCCTGTTCGCGTCCTCATAGTCGATAAAGAAGGCGAGGTCATATACTTTCACGTCCTCTCCCAGACCACCGCCGCCGGCGTCGCGCTCACTGTCGAAGAGATCGCCGATGGTGATCCTATCGGGGAGCTTAAAGGTGGCGCTCTTCAGCACCTTGGAGATGGCGTTGAGCTCCTTGATCGCCGCATACGCATTGGCATAGTGGCGCTGCTTGGTGGCGGCATTGGCCGAGATGTCCCGCATCGTCCCGATAAAGACATCGGGGAGCACGAAGATGCCGCGGATCATGATCTGCATGCCGCGGAGGAAGCGCCTCAGCCAGAGCGCCACCTGAATGAACATGCCCGAACCGGTGCCGCCCGCAAGGGACGAGACGATCATGATCCTCAGCTTGGCCTGAGGATCCCTCTGACGCACCCGGTTGAGAAGGAAGCCCAGCTCCCTCTGCAGCCTGCCCGAGAGATCGCAGTCCATAAAGGCGATCCTCGACTTGATGCGAAGTTCGGAGGCGCCGTCTACCATGCTCTCTCTCAGAAATTCGGGAGATGTCGGGCACCACTCCTCGATGTCCGTACGGGAGCTGTACTCGTTGATGTATTCACGGACAGTTTTCGAGGCGCTCGTCGGGATCACGGGAACACCGGTACCGCTCCCCATGATCTCTTCATTGTCGTTTCCGTTCGTGTCCAAAACGGCACAGCAGATCTCACCATTGTTGATCTCTTTGCCGTTTTTGTGCAGCTCCTTGACGACCCTGTTGACGATGCGGGCGCCCGTTCCGCCGAGACCCAGCAATAAAGTTTGTGCCATTTTCATTTCCCTCCAAATATATTTTATTTTATTTTCTTATTCTTTGTCCAGAGATACAGCGTACCGCTTGTGATGCTCGTTACGTCATTGGCATTTTCAAGATCACCCCGATCGGAAAGGATATAAAATTTGTCACGCAACATGTTTGGAAAGAAGCCCTTCTTTGCGCTCTTACCTTTCCTTCTTTGGCTGTCTTCGGCTTCGGAGGCGTTTTCCTGCCCCTGATTGCGCGCCGTGAGACCGGCAGTCAGTTCGCCTCCTGCGTTGAGCCTCTCGTACAATCTCTCTGCCTTCTCGGCGTCCCCATTGTCCCCGCGCATCAGATTTGCGTTTGTTAAATTTACCCGAACCAGCGTTCCGCCGCCCGTATACTCAATTTTTTCATCTCTTGCGGCGCGAAATGGGATGCCTTTATCGATATCATCGGGCTCACGCTTGAACTTCCATCTGCCGCAGCACCATATTTTGTTGTATACGCCAAGTTCTATGCAATTTGCATTGGAAATGACACGAGAATCATCACTTCCCCTCCCCACAACAAACGAATAAAGTTTTGCGCCCTTGGGGAAGCGGGGCTTTTGGACGATGAGCTTGATCCATACCGCAAGGAATACCGCGATGGCGAGCTCCACGAGCAGCGGAAGATATACGTTGAGCAGCTGATAGGGAGCGCTCTCCCCCACCACGTCGATCACGGCGTCTGCCGAGCCGTAGGGGGTATCCAGCGTGACGACCACGTCGCTCCCGCTGAGAAGGAAGTAATACACCCAGTTGCCCCACCAACTGCCGAAGTTGACCACGTGCTCCTCGTCCGAATAGGGAACGACGGTCACCGTGCCGTCGGCAGAGACGGAAGTATTCAGAAGCAGCGACGAATGTGCCTTGTTCAACGAGACGGCGATCTCGTTCTCGATGGCGGCCTTGTCCAGCCTGACGCCGTCCCGCGTGACATAGAAGGAAACGCCCGTGTCATTTTGATAGAAGCCCGTCTTTTTGACCTGCCCGACGGCGTCGGTGGGGAAGATCTCATACTTGACCAGGAACACCGTGAAGGTCTCGGAGGCGGAGGCACCGTTGATAAGCGTGCAGGTGACTTCCACGCCGAAGCTGTCCACGGCGCCGTCGGGAGCGGCGGCCTGCGTCGGCTCATACACGATCGTTCCGTCGTCGGCATAGGAGACCGTCCCCGTGCAGCCCTCCGGAGCGGCCGTGATGACGGGCGAAAGACTGCGGACGACATCGGGGTCGGTCACGGGCACGCCGTCGGCATAGACCGTGAAGCGAATGCTCAATGCTCCGCTGCCGATATCATCGATGTGGACACTCGATCCGCCGCCGAAGCTTGCCGACACCGTATAGGCGATCCTGGGCTCTTCGAGCGGCTGAAAAGACGCCGAGACTTCGATGGGCCGGAAGCCTTCGATGGTCACAGACGCTCTGATCTGCGTCTCTACGGCATCGAGCTCGAAGTCCGAAAGCTGCATCCCGCTGTCGGTCACCTGCCCGGCCAGGGTGCCGTTCTCATATACGGCGATCTCGAAGAGGGTGCCGGGCGGGAGAAGGTCGGGGGCGATGACGGTATCGGTGCCCCTTTCGTACACTTTGCACGAAACGGACAGCTTATCGCCCTTTACCGTATCGTCCAACACGGAGAGGTCGGTGATCTCCCTGCCGTTGATGCCGATCGTCATGCGCATTTCGAGCGCTGGTTCAAACAATACGACGATCTCATCGAGCGAAACGGGGCCGCTGAACGTGATGCGGTAGGAGCCCGAGCCGATCGTCTGCCGGGAATCGCCCACAAGGAATGTTCCGCCCACAAGAGGATCGCCGCTCAGGCCCTCGGAAGACCGCAGCGAGGCGGACCTGACAATGGGAAGCGTGCTGCCGCCCGAATAGGAAGCGGAAGTAACCGCCGCATCCGTTCCCTGTGTAAATAGAACGATGTTGAGAAGGGGAATGATAGACGACACTTCGATCGTATCGGAACTGACCTGCCGGATACTGTCCGAAGAGAGGCGCGTTCTGCCGGAGATCCTGTCCGCCATATCATTCATGGCATCGGTGATGCCCGCCGCATTCTGCGCCGTATAGGTATAAATGCCTCTGTTCTCGTCCTCATCGGGAGCGATCGCGCTGTCGATCCCGAGGAAGGTGATCTGAGGATGCGTACCGTTCGGCATCGTGCCCTCGGCATACTCCGTAAATTTTCTGTCCAGATCTTCTTTGCTCTGTCCCGAAAAGCTGCCGTCGGTGATGACAACGAGCCAATACTGCGTGTTGGGGTTGTTGTCCGCATCCTGCTCCCGCTTTAAGAGGTTATACGCACTTTCGACCGATTCAAACGGCGTGCCGCCGTTGGCACCGTGTCTTCGGATGGCGTCGATGGAATTCTGGATGCCCCCTGCGGACAGATCGACCTTCTCTGCGCGGAAACCGTCCTCCGCCGAACTGTCCTTAGATGCGTTCATGTAGGTGATATACAGCGTGTCCTCGGCGTTGAGCATGCCGCAGAACGCCTGCATGGCGTAGTTGGCATAGGCATTCTTTTCGCCCAGCATACTTCCGGAATCGTCGTACACCACCGAAACGATCTTGCGGATATACAGCGACTCGGCCGACGCCGTGAGCCGTGCGCCCGGAATGAGCAAAGCCGCGGCAAACAGCAGCAAGGCGATCGCCATCACGGCCGCCGAAAGCTTTTTCAGCAAAGTATGATCGATACCGCTTCTACGCATGGGATGTCCTCCGAATATCAACGGCACTGCAACCCGGGCAAACGCCCCGCCGTGCCATGAAAATGTCCTGCCGCGCCGAACGACAGTCTCGAATTGCTGCAGCGCGGCAGCTTTGTGTTCGGAAAAAACCTCGGGCTGAGATCTTTCAACCATATTCCGACACAGTCATTCACGATTCGATAAAATTTCTCTCATTCAGTTTAACACATTGATAACATAATGTCAAGATATGATATCACAAAAAGCATTTAATCATTAACATTTGCGAACTGTTCGTACATTTTTGCGCCCCACGTTCCGTTTGATTTGTCGCGCCAAATCGCAGTCCTTTCCGTACCCCGAAATGATAACACCTTTTTGCGAGCTTTTCAACGGCTCAGTCTTCTTTGCTGTATGGAATTCCCGTAAATTATGCAGCAATTCCGCATCCTCTGTGCCCGCCGCACTGGCCATGAGCCTTACCGCCTGCCGCGCTGCGTCTTATTGCATCTCATAAAAAGACAAAGCCGCCCCGCGCGATACGCGCGGGGCGGCATTTATGCTCTCTATGCCGTTTCTATTCGGCGAAACATTCAGTTGAGCTTTTCGAGCAGCTTGAAGTCGATGCCCTTCTCGCCGATCTTGATGATCTGCA
>URMI01000106.1 GCA_900548845.1 uncultured Clostridia bacterium
TACACTCTTTCCCTACACGACGCTCTTCCGATCGGATGCCCTCCTCGTCCGAGACGACGCCGTCGAGCGTCAGCGTGAGGGGATACGCGCCGTCTGCGAGGGTGCCCACGGAGAGCTCCTCCACGGTGCCCGCAACGGTGTAGTAATGCGTCTCGTCCGAGAAGTACTCCGAAATATTCTGCCGCTTGTAGGGAAGGAGCGTCGCCGAATCGATGGCGGAGAAGATGATGAGCGCGACGCCCGCGAGCAGCAGGAGCCCCGTGACGGCGTAGAGAATGATGGCCCAGACGGGCACTTTGCGTTTCGTATTTTCCACAGGAATACCCTCAAAGTCTGGTGAGCGTATAGCCCTCTTTGCTGTCCTTGACGGCATAGCCGAGCGCTTTGAGCTTTTCTCTGAGCTCGTCCGACTTCGCCCAATCTTTGTTTGCGCGCGCCGCCTTCCGCTCTTCTGCGACCGCCTTCACTTCCTCGGGCACTTCTTCCTGTTTTTCGCCGTATGCTGCAAGATATTGCTTCGCGTCCTTCTTGAAGAGGCCCAGAAGGGAGTACGTCGCGCGAATTTGATTGACGATGCGGCGCGCCCGAGGGTCGCGCTCTGCAAGCAGGCGGGAGACTTCCTTGAAATAACCGAAGAGATCGGAAAGGGCGAGCGCGGTGTTGAAGTCGTCGCTCATCGCCTCGTCGAAGCGCTTGTCGATGCTCTCCTCCCCGCCCTTCTCGTCGGGGAAGGCTTCCTCGGCGCGGGCGATGAGCTCGTAGAAGCGGCGCAGGTGCGCTTCCGCCTCGGGGAAGAGGCTGTCCGTGATGTTGATGTCGCCGCGGTAGCCCGTCGAAAGCAAAGCGAACTTGACCGCCTCGTTGGAATACTGTTTCAGAAGGTCTTCAAGGAGCAGGCTGTTGCCGAGCGACTTGCTCATCTTCTGCCCGTTGACCTTGATGAGCCCGTTGTGCGTCCAAACTTTTGCAAACCGCTTGCCCGTGAGCGCCTCGCTCTGGGCGATCTCGTTCTCGTGATGGGGGAAGATGAGGTCTCTCCCGCCGCCGTGGATGTCGATCTGATCGCCGAAGGCGGCGCGGTTCATCGCCGAGCACTCGATGTGCCAGCCGGGTCGCCCCTTTCCCCACGGCGAATCCCAGCAGATCTCCCCGGGCTTGGCGGCCTTCCAGAGCGCGAAGTCGTAAGGGTGGCGTTTTGCGTCGTCGTTTTCGACGCGCACGCCGTCGAGAGCGTCCTCTTTGTCCCTGCCCGAGAGCTGCCCGTAGGCGGGGAAGGTGTCGACGTCGAAGTAGACGTCGCCGTTGTCCGCGGCATAGGCGTGCCCCGACGAAATGAGCGCTTGCACGAAGGAGATGATATTGCCGATATTCTCCGTCGCTTTCAGCCAGAGGGTAGGATCGTCCACGTCGAACTCGCGCATCACATGGTCGATCTTTTCGATCATCATCTCGGCATACTTGTCCGCAGGGATGCCCGTCTCTTTGGAGCGGGCGATGATCTTGTCGTCGACGTCGGTATAGTTGCGGGCGTAGGTCACCTTGTAGCCCTGCTTTTCGAGGAACTTGCGGAAGATATCATAGAGCATCGCCTGAAAGGCGTGGCCGATATGCGCCTCGCCCGACACCGTGATGCCGCAGGCGTACATCTTCACCTTCCCCTCCTCGATGGGGACAAATTCTTCCTTCCTTCTCGTCAGCGAATTATAAATTTTCATCTTGTTTCTCCTTATTATCTGTCGTTATTTCCTGCGCCGCTGTCTTTTCGGCGTCTCCGTCCCGGGCGGCCGCTCCGTCATATTGTACGGCGTGCGTCTCCTCCCACGAGGCGAACTTTTCGAGGCGCTCCTCAAGCTCGAAGATGCGCTCGCGCAAAAAGCTTACTTCCTTCATCACGGGGTCGTCCTTTTCGGGGATGAGGTCCTGCGTCTTTTCGCCGTTGATGCGCACGACGCGCCCGGGAACGCCCACGACCGTCGCATAGGGCGGCACTTCTTTCAAAACGACCGCCCCCGCGCCGATGCGCGCGCCCTCGCCCACGGTGAAGCCGCCCAAAACCTTCGCCCCGCTCGAGACGGTGACGTTTTTCTTGATGGTGGGGTGGCGCTTGCCGCGCTCCTTGCCCGTGCCGCCGAGGGTGACGCCCTGATAGATGACGACGCCCTCCTCCACTTCCGCCGTCTCGCCGATGACGACGCCCATGCCGTGGTCGATGAAGACGCCGGGGGCGATCTTCGCGGCGGGGTGGATCTCGATGCCCGTCAGAAATTTTGCAAACTGCGACGCCCAGCGCGCCAGAAGGCGCAGGTGCATCTTATAGAGGCGGTTCGCAAAGCGGTGCCACGAGAGCGCGTGCACGCCCGAATAGGTGAGCCAGATCTCAAACTTGTTGCGTGCGGCGGGGTCGTTGCGCTTCGCCGCCTCGATATCCTTCCTCAGTCTCGAAAAAAACATACCCCCCTCCTTTTTATCATATCGGGAGCAGATCACCCGCTTCTCTCAAAAAAACCGATTTTTTCAGGAGCCCTTTTCTTATAAATCACTTCCGCGAGCAAAACCACGCTTTTGCGCTGCGGGACTCAATTTGTACCATACTTGGTACATATTGTGCTTAGAATGACATCCAAGCTCACAGGCGGCAAAGCAAATTAAAATCAACAAACCTCACCCCTCACGACTTTTTTGTGCGAGCACAAAAAAGTGTGAAGTACAAAAAAACGCCTCTATACCATTGTATAAAGGCGCTTTCGGCACGGTCCCACTTTACTTCGGAAAAGAAACTTTTCCCTCATTGCGCCCGATAACGGCGGGCTCGCCGCGGACATTGCTCCGGGCCTCAAGCGCGGAGGACGCACTTTCCCGTCCCCCTTCCCGAGCGCCCTTCCAGCCAAGGGGCGCCTCTCTTACGGGCAAAGGGCGGTACTCTTTCCGCCGCATCGGCTCTCTTCATTCAATTGTAGATATTTTAGCACACCCGCCGCTTCCCGTCAAGTGTTTTGCAGCGGTTTCCCCGCTCCTCTCTACGCCCCTTGCGCGATGGGCAGATTTTCGATACGGTACTCCCGAAGGCACCTGTCCCTCATCTCGGGGTTGAAGAGCTCGTGTTCGAGAAGGTATTCGACGACCACATCCCTCACGCTCGAAAGATCGAAGGAAAAGCCCGAAAGCACCAGAAGGGCGTTGGTATCCTGCGGGCGCATGTGGCAGACGAGGGCGAGGGCGAGCACCGTATTCTTTTCGGGGTAATATTTCCCCTTGACGATGCCCTGCCATACCTCGGGCAGAAGAGAAAGCTTCTTCCCCGCGCTCTCCACCGTCTCGCCCGAGTGCGAAAGGATGGAAGGAAGATGCTTTGCAAACGTATTCTTATCAAAGAGATCGTTCCACTTTTCACGGAAGGTGCGGAAGCGGAAGGAAAAGGAAAAGGAAGTATCGATGAGCCCCTTTTTCAGCGTCTCCAACAGTTTTTTACACTCCGCCTGATAGGAAAGGCGCAGAAAGGAACTGTCCTTCCTGCCGATGTTCCCGTCGCGGTCGACGGTCAGAAGTTCGGGGCGGCGGTACCCTTCGAGCGCGGCGAGCTTGATATAATCGGAATAATGCGCCGCAAAAAAGTCGTCGAGCGCTTCCAGATACGTCTCTTTCATGCCCCTATTGTAACACGGAACGGGCAAAAAAGCAAAGCGTTTTGCGCCGCGAATTTTCCCGCCTTTCCCCTCTTTTCTTCCCCGTTCGCCGAAAACCTTCGTGAAATTTTTTCGTAATGTGAACGACCGAAGAAAAATTGCGCAAATTTTACACTTTTTTTACAGCATATCTGACAAATTGTGAAAAATTCGGGATGAATCACTTGCAATTCAGACAAAGTTGTGTTAAAATATGACAGAAAATAAGACTGGGAGTAAAGAGGTATTTTCCGATGAAAAAAGAACGTATCGAAGAGATCGCAGAACTTTTAGACAAGCGCGGCAAGCTCACCTTGGAACAGCTCGACGAGCACTTTCCCAACGTGTCGCAGATGACCATCCGCCGCGACCTTTTGCAGCTCGAACAGGAAGGCAGGGTCATCCGCGTGCGCGGGGGCGCCATGTCCGTCAAAGAAGTACAGAAAGTCTCGGGCGAGAGCTACACGCGCAAGATCGCTTCTCAGACGGATGAGAAGATCACCATCGCGCAGAAGGCGGCGAGCCTCGTCGAAGAGAACAGCTCCATCTTCATGGACGGCGGCACGACGGCGCTCTATCTTGCCAAGGAGCTGCCCGATATCGATATCCACGTCTTCACGAACGGCCTTGCCGTCGCCATCGAACTTGCCAAGAAGAAGAACATGAAGGTGACTATGCTGGGCGGGCAGGTGATGCCCGAAAACCTTTCGACCTCTTCCCCTTCGGCGAAGATGTATTTCGAAAACACCAATTTCGAACTTGCCATCATCTCGGCGTCCGCCTTCACGCCCGAAGACGGCTTCTCGTGCGGTTCGCAGGTGGAGGCGGACCTTCTCATCCTTGCGCGGAAGAAGGCGCGCTCCGTCTATATGATGCTCGACAGTTCCAAGATCGGCAAGATCATGCCCTACACCTTCGCGCATCTCGAAGACATCAACGTCCTCATCACTGACGACGGCTTCCCGCCCGAACTCAAAGCAAAATTCGCAGAAGAGAATATCGTTGTGATGTAATGCTTTCGCGAAAATCTTTTTGCTGACGCAAAAATCTTTCCGCGAGGAGATTTCGCCGCAAATCTTTCCCTTCGGGAAATCTTCGCGGCGAGGAGTGGAGTTTTAACATCTAACTTGCTTTATCGCCCGCGAGCTTTGTTGTCATTCTAAGTACAATAAGCGCCAAGTATGGCGCAAATTGGGGGAGCCAGCGCAGGGAAACCCTGCTCGGCTCAGTAGATTTTAGAAGCAAGGGCAGCGTTCATTCCCTTGCCTCCCTCACTCTCTTCCCACAAATCTTTTGCTTCGCAAAATCTTTGCGGGAGCCCTATATAAGAG
>URMI01000107.1 GCA_900548845.1 uncultured Clostridia bacterium
CGCTCCGAACGCTTTTTCAAAGTCTGCAAGCAGCTGCGGCACATCGGCGGGAGAGCGCAGAAAGGCGTTCTCGGGGATGCCGTCAAAATCGCTCCCGAGCGCCAGCACATCCTCGCCGCCCGCATTCAGGATCGCCTTCGCATGCGCGAGCGCCGCCGCCCGCTGCCCCTCCTTCGACTTGTCTTCGGAGAGAAAATCGGCGCAGAAATTGAGCCCGATGACGCCGCCGCTCTCGGCGATCGCCCTGATCTCCTCGTCCCGCAAATTGCGCGGGCAGTCAAAGACGGACGCCGCGTCCGAATGGCTCGCCACAAAGGGGGTGTCCCGCAACACTTCCTTCACGTCGCGCACCAGCGCGTCGCTCCCGTGCGAGACGTCGACGATCATGTGGAGCTCCTTCATGTGCTCCACGACGCAAACGCCGAATTCGGTGAGCCCCCGTGCCCCTTCGCGCGCATTGGGGAGCACGTCTGCCCCCGTGTAGCCGGAAAGGTTGGGATACCCCAGCCTGTTCGCAAAGTTCCAGGTGAGCGTCATCATGCGCACGCCGCGCGCATAAAATTCGTCGAGCTTTTTCAAGTCCCCTTCGATGGCGGCGCCCTCTTCCACCGTGAGGACAGCGTTCACGGCGTTCTCTTTGAGGTCGGAAAACCGCCCCACGCGGTTGAGCCCGTACTCTTTGCACCAGCCGTCGAACTTATCGAACGCCGCAAGGGCGCGCCGATAGAGCGAGCCGTCGGGCTGAAACAAAAACGCCGCAAAACACTGTAAATAGCACCCGCCCGCCTTATGCCGCTCGAAGGTCGCCTGCAAGTTCCCCTCTGCAGTCAGCGTGTCGCAGTGCATGTCGCAATACCGATACTTCATACCGCCTCCGCGTCGATCATGATGAGCACCGTCCCCTCGGAAAGCAGATACGCTTCGTCCTCGAGGGCGATGTTGGAGATACCGCGCGTCGTCCCGTAGCACAATTCAAGTTCGTGAAGAGGATATTTGAGCCCGCCGCTCTCCTTCACGCGCACGTCGCCCCCGAAGGGCAGTACGGAGAGCGTCTTTCCTTTGCAGCCGTCGATGGTGATGAGTCCTTCACCCGCAAAGATGCGCGAATAGTTGGTGATCATCTCGGCGCGCACGCCCTTTTTGTGCGCGGCATAGAGAAGGTGTAAATTTCCGAGAAAGTGATCCTCCCGCGCCCCTCCGCCGCCGTAGATGGTGATGCTCGTCGCCCCCGCCGCGATGGCGCGGTGCAGGGCGATCTCGCCGTCCGTCTCGTTCTTTTCGGAAGGATAGATCTCCTTGGGCGCAGGAGTGGGGATGATGGGCAAAGAGTCGTAATCGCCCAGATTCTCGTCGATGCGCACCTTGTCCTTCGCCCACTTGTACGCCCCGTCGCAGCAATAGACGTACCCTTCCGCGATCGCGCCGCGGTAGGGCTCCCCGTTGAGTAAGATGATGGCTTTCATTCTCCCCTCAATTTGGCGATCGTCGCCTTCATGTCGTCTGAACGGAACACCGTGCTCCCCGCAACGATGACGTTCGCGCCCGCGGAGATGACGTCTTTGACGTTCTCTTCCGTGATGCCGCCGTCCACCTCGATATCGAGCTCGGGCTTGCCCGCGCAGATGCAGAAGGTGCGCAGCCGTTCGATCTTTTCGAGCGTCTCGGGAATGAAGCGCTGACCGCCCCAGCCGGGATGCACGCTCATGAGGAGCAGCATGTCGGCATCCCCCACCGCGTCGAAGATGCTCTCGACGGGCGTATTGGGGTTGATGACGGCGGAAGCCTTCATGCCGTAGTTCTTGATGAGCCGCAGCATCTGCACCGTGTTCTCGCGGCATTCCTCGACGTGGATGGTCGCCATGTTGGCGCCCGCGCGCGCAAAGCCTTCGAGCCGCGTTTCCGGCCGCAGGACCATTAAATGGCAGTCGAGCGGAAGGGAGGTGTACGGGCGGATATGGCGGATCATCTGATCGCCGAAAGTGATGGTCGGCACGAAATTGCCGTCCATCACGTCGCAGTGGATGTAGTCCGCGCCGCACTCTTCGAGCGTCTTGACCGTCTCGCCCATGCGAGCGAAATCTCCCGCCAGGATGGATGGCGCAACTTTAACTTTTAACATAATTTGTCCCCCAAAATGTATTGCGGCAGCCGCCGCTCTTTACGGCATTTTGCCGTTTTTATCGATACGCAACCTGCATTGGGCATCTGAAAGCCCCGCTTTACGCCTTTCTCTCTTCTTTTTCCAAGTAACTCGCTCTCAATTGCCCGCACGCGCCGCCTCGTCGCCGCAAAGCCCGTTTCGCTCGCCGCTCGCTTCCCTCGCGGCTTGCTTCCCTTACTTGCGGCTCCTCTTCCCAAAAACCTTGCCCCGGCAATGTTTTCGGGAGCCCTTTTTCACATCGTCGCCGCTCCGCGGCCTAAGCTTTGCCGAAAACCCTGTCTCAAAACGATTCCTTGCTTTCCTGTCCTTTGAGGTAGCTCGCCCTTAACTGGCCGCAGGCTCCTCCTCGTCGCCGCAAAGCCCGTTTCGCCCGCCGCTCGCTCCCCTCGCGGCTTGCTTCCCTCGGCTTGCGGCTCCTCTTCCCAAAAACCTTGCCCCCGCAATGTTTTCGGGAGCCCTTTCTGACATTGTCGTCGCCCCGCGGCCTCAGCTTCGCCGAAACTCTTGCTTTATTCCTCGCCCTTTCTCTCTTCTTTTTCCAAGTAACTCGCTCTCAATTGCCCGCATGCTCCGCCGATGTCGTTGCCCATGCTGCGGCGGAGGGTCGCCGAAATGCCCTCCTTTTCAAGCATCCCCAAAAAGCGGTAGGCGTCCTTTTCCGTCACCGTCTTCAAGGAGCGCTCCTTGACCTCGTTGAGGCGGATAAGGTTGACATGGCAGGGCCGCCCCTTCAAAAGCGCCGCAAGGGCGTGAGCGTGCTTTTCGTCGCTGTTTTCGCCGCCGATGAGGCTGTATTCGAAGATGTACCGTCTCCCCGTCTCTTTGAAATACACGTCGCACGCCTTCAGGATGTCGGCGATCTTGTAGGCGTTCGCAACGGGCATGGTGCGGGCGCGCTCCTCGTCCGTCGAGGCGTGCAAAGAGACCGTCAGATTGAGCGGGATGCCCTCCTTGGCAAAGGCGAGCATCTTGGGCACGAGGCCGCACGTCGAAAGGCTTATGTTGCGCGCGCTGATGTGGATGCCGCCCTCCATCGTGAGAAGGCGCAAAAATCTGATAACGTTTTCGTAATTGTCGAAGGGTTCGCCGCTGCCCATGAGCACGACGTTATGCACGGCGCGGTCTTTGAGCGTACCCCCTTCCGCGCGGTTGACGACGAGGATCTCGGAAAGGATCTCCCCCGCCGTTAAATTGCGCACAAGCCCGTTGAGCGTAGAGGCGCAGAACTTGCACCCCATGCGGCAGCCCACCTGCGTCGAAACGCACTGCGTCGCGCCGTATTTATACTGCATGAGGACGCCCTCGATGAGGTTGCCGTCCGCAAGCGCGAAGAGATATTTCTTCGTGCCGTCAGAAGAGGTGAACACCTCCAGGATGCGCACGGGCTCGTCTTCGAAGCGCTCCAAAAGTTTTTCGCGTAAGGCAGCGGAGACGGGCAGTTCGGAAAGCTTCTTCCCCTGCATGAGCCCCTGAAAGATCTGTTTGGCGCGGAACTTCTGTTCGCCGTACTCGAGGACGAGCGCTTCCAATTCTTGGGGCGAGAAATCCTGCAAGATCTCTTTCATGCCTTCCTCCTGAGTTTTGCAACGTAGAACCCCGCCCCGAAGGCGGTATCGGGCAGAAACTGCAGCCCGTACTTCGTCCTTTCATGCGGGAGCGGGCAGTCCGCCGCACACACTTCAAATGCGGGATGCGTCTTCAAGAACGCCCCCACGATCCCGTCGTTCTCCTCTTGAAGGAGAGAACACGTCGAATAATACAAATGCCCGCCCGCCTTCACATAGCGCGAACAGTTCCAAAGGATGGCGCGCTGCGCCGCGTTGAGGCCTTTTAAGTCGCTCTCCTCTTTGTGGAGAGCAAGGTCGGGGTTCTCCGCCAGCGTGCCGAGCCCCGAACAGGGAACGTCGCACAAAACGCCGTCGAATGCATCTTCCCATTCGGGGCGGAAGACGGAGGAATCGCCCGTCTCCGCCCTCACGTTCGTGGTGCCCATGCGGGCGCAGTAACTTTGGATGAGCGCCGTGCGGTGCTCGTGCAGTTCGCATGCCGTCACGCGGGCGCACTTCCCGGAAAGCAGCACGCTCTTGCCGCCGGGCGCCGCGCAGGCGTCGAGCAGCTCTTCACAGGGCTCCACGACATAACAGATGGCGACCGACCCAACCGACTGAAAGGTGTAGTCTCCGCGCTCGAACCCCTCGTCGCGCACAAAGTGCGGGAAGATATAAACGTGCGGAAAGGGCGCCTCTTCATGCGGGCGGGAAAGATACTTCTCCTCCCCGCGCACGAAGCGCACGGTGACGCCGCGGCTCTTTGCAAACAGGATATTTTCCGCCCGCGCCCCGTACTCCTTCAGAATGCGTCGGACGGCAAACAGCGGATAGTTGGAGCGGACGGCAAGCCCTTCCTCGCCTTCGGGAAGGGTGACCTTGCCTTCGTCGAACTTGCGCAAGAATGCGTTGACGAAGCCCGCCATGCCGCCTTTGCCGAGCTTTTTCAAAAGCTCCACGGCGGTATCTGCAACATAATAGCGCGGCTTTTCGAGATAGATGAGATTGTAAAGCGCAACTTTCAGGAGCACGCGCACGCTCTGTTTGGGCGTCTTTTCGGCAAACGCCGTAATGCAGCGGGCAAGATATCGATCGTGCTCCAAAACGCCGTACACCGTTTTGACGGTGCGGGCGCGGTTGATCTCTTCGAGGTCGGTGCCCGAAAGGGCGAGTTTGAGCCGCGCCCCCTCGCCGTACACCTTCAAAAGGACGCGGTACGGGTCATAAAACGGGTTGGTCAAAGCGCATCCCCTCTTTGAGTTTAT
>URMI01000108.1 GCA_900548845.1 uncultured Clostridia bacterium
CGCATTAAAAGGTTGATGAGCGTCGTCTTGCCGCAGCCCGTGGGGCCGACGATGGCGACGCGCTTGCCCGCGGGCGCGAGCACGTTGAGATGCTCGATGAGCGGCTTTTCGGGATCGTAGGAAAAGCTGACATCCGAAAGGCGCACTTCGCCCCTGACGGAGGAGAGCTCTTTTTTGCCTTGGTCGGAGGGCTGTTCTTCCTCGCCGATGAGGGCAAAGAGGCGCGCCGCGCACGCAAGGGCGTTCTGAAATTCGGTGATGACCTCGGTGATCTCGTTGAAGGGCTTGGTGTACTGCGTCGCGTAGGAGAGGACGGAGCTCAGATTGCCCACCGTGAAGGGGACGGCGGCGCCCGCCGTCGCGATGACGAGGAAGGCGCCCACGAGCGCCACGAGGGCATAGACGATGTTGTTGACGAGGCGGGTGCCCGGATTGGTCGTCGAGGAATAGAAGATGGCGCGCAGCGAGCACGCGCGGAGGCGTTCGTTGATCTCGTCGAACTTCTCTTCGTTCTCCCCCTCGTGCGAGAAAGCCTTGACGATCTTCAGATTCCCGATCATCTCGTCGATGAAGCCCGTCTGCTCGGCGCGCGTCGCCGCCTGCTTTTTGAACATGGAATAGGTGTGCGAGGCGATGAACTTGGCGACGAAGAGGGAGAGCGGCGTCACACAGAGCACGACGAGCGCGACCTCCCAGCGCAGCACGAAGAGGATCACAAGCACGCCCAAAATGGTCGCCGCGCCCGTAAACAGCTGCGTAAAGCCGAGGAGAAGACCGTCGGAGAACTGCTCGGCGTCCGTGATGACGACGGAGGCCGTCTTGCCGTAGGAACGGCCGTCGAGATACTTCAAGGGAAGCACGCCGAGCTTGCGGAAGGCGTCGCGGCGGACATCTGCGAGCACGCGGTAGGCGATGTGATTGTTGGAAAGGCTCATGAGCCACTGCGAGAGCGCCGTTAAAGTGATGCTCACGCCGATCGCCGCAAAGAGCGCATAGAGGCGGGGATAATTCACCTCGCCCGCGCCCGCCATGCAGTCGATGGCAAGGCCCGCAAGATAGGGCACGATGAGCGTGGATGCAACGTAGACGACGGCGCACACCACCGTGCAGACGAGGAAGAGCGAATAGGGCTTCAAATAGCCGAGGATGCCGCGGAAGGTGCCTTCGGGGCGTTTTCTGATACGTTTCATGCCTGCGCCTCCATATGATCTGTTTTGCATGGAAAAGAGATACAAGCAAGGCAAGGAGCGTGCGCAAGCGACGAAGGGAGCTTACTAAAACGTAAGTGACCGAGGAGCGCGCAAACGCGACACAGCATTGCGCCGTAGATTTTTTTCATGCCTGCACCCCCTTTTCGTCGGTATCCCTAAACTGCGTATGATAAATTTCCTTATAGATCTCGCAAGTTTTCAAAAGCTCCTCGTGCCTGCCCATGCCGGCGACCCTGCCGCCGTCGAGGACGAGGATGAGATCGGCGTGCAGCACGGATGCCGCGCGCTGGGAGACGAGGAAAACGGTGCTGTCGAGCGTCCTCAGCGCGACCCTGAGACGTGCGTCCGTCGCGTAGTCGAGCGCCGAAGCGGAGTCGTCCAGAATGAGGATCTCCGGCTTTTTGACGAGGGCGCGGGCGATGGTGAGGCGCTGCCGCTGCCCGCCCGAGAGGTTCTTGCCCTCCTGTTCGACGGGGGCGTCCAGCCCGCCCTTGGACGCAACGACGTCCTCCGCCTGGGCGAGGCGCACGGCTTCCATCAGCTCTTCGTCGGTGGCGTTTTCGTTGCCCCACAGAAGGTTGCTACGGATGGTGCCTTCGAAGAGCACCGCCTTCTGCGGCACGATGCCGACGCGCTCGCGCACCTCTTCGACGGGGATGCCGCGCACGTCGCGCCCCTTTAAGAGCACTCTTCCCTGCGTCGCCGCATAGAAGCGGGGCAAGAGATTGATAAGCGTGCTCTTACCCGCGCCCGTGCCGCCGATGATGCCGATCGTCTCGCCGGGGCGCGCCATGAAAGTGATATCGGAAAGCGCGTTGCCGCCGCCCCCGTAGGCGAAGGAGACGTGCTCGAAACGCACTGCGGCGTTATCGGCATGGCCTGCGGAAAGCGTCGGCTCGAGGACAGAGGGCTCCCCCTCCCTGTCGAGCACCTTGCCCACGCGCTGCTGGCAGGAGACCGCCTTCGTCATGGTGACGATGAGGTTGGCAAGCTTAATGAGCTCGACGAGGATCTGCGAAAGATAGCTGTAAAGCGCGATGACGTCGCCCTTTAAGAGGATGCCGCCATCGACGCGCCCCGCGCTCAGATAGAGGAGCGCGATGAGAGCCAAATTGATGAGGATGTAAGTGATGGGCCCCGTGAGCGCCGAGATGCGCCCCACCTTCTTCTGCGCGCGTTCAAGCTCGCGCGTGTGCTCGTCAAAGGCGCGGCGCTCCTTTTCTTCCATCGAGAAGGCGCGGATGACGCGCACGCCCGCCAGATTTTCGCGCACGGACAGGAACACCCTGTCGAGCTTGGCCTGCACCTTTTTATAGAGGGGGATGCAGGCGCCCATCACCGAATAGACGGCAACTGCAAGGAGCGGGATGACGGCGACAAAGACGAGCGCGACCTTCGCATCGACGGTGAACGCCATCGCCATCGCGCCGAAGACGATGAAGGGCGAACGCAGAAAGAGGCGCAGCGTCATGTTGACGCCCGTCTGCACCTGGTTGATGTCGCTCGTCATGCGGGTGATCATCGTGGAGGTGCCCATTTCGTCGATCTGAGAAAACGAGAAGGACTGCAGTTTGCGGAAGAGGCGGGAACGAAGCTCTGCCGAACAGCCCACCGCAGCGCGCGCCGCGAAGAACTGCCCCGCAATGGAGAAGGCGCACCCGACAAGCCCCATGCCCACAAGCACGAGGCACATGAGGGCGATGAACTGCTTATCCCCCTCCGCAATGCCCTTGTCGACGATGAGGGCGACGATGAGGGGGGTGACAAGTTCGAGGCTCGCCTCCAAAAGCTTGAAAAGGGGCGCTAAGATGCATTCCGCCTTGAAGCGTTTCAGACAGGAGAAAAGATGTTTCAAAACTCTGCTCCGAAAAAGATTTTTTACAAATTTTTACGGCAAAACACCGCTTTTTCAAATTGTAACTTGTTGCACAAAAAAAGTCAAGCGCCTTTCAAAGCGCCTGACTTTCGGTTTGCAAATAAGTATCGTTGAGATTACCAATCAGTATCGTTAAGGCGAAAAATTGGAAAGTAGTCGCGGACTCGTCGCAGCAAGGTGCCTTAGTCAGCGGCGCACTTCGTTTCCCGCATGACCCTTTGCACCTGCTGCTCCTCTTCCCGCAAAGATTTTGCTTAAGCAAAATCTTTGCGGGAGCCCTGTTTGCCCGCGCAAGCGGCGACAGGAGCTTACTGAGACGTAAGTGACTGAGCCGTGCGTAAGGGCGACAAAGTATTCATCCGATGAATCCTTTTCAATTTTGCTTGGCGGAATGCTCGCGTTTCACCCTCTCCTGCGCAAGGCGGAAAATTTCTTCCGTTGCAAAGGAGAATTTACTTAGCTGCGTGCGGTTCGAAACGGGATGCAGCCAATAGCTGTCGTCGTGCACCGAGATGTCGATGCAGTCGCCGAAGATGTTCTTCTTATACTTTTCCTTGCGGAAAGGATAATCGTACTCGATGTGCACGCTCTCGAGCTCGTTGCCCGCCCAGAAGAGATCGACGGGCTTGCCGTAGGCGGTGCAGGTCAAATGCGTGCCTTCGACGGTCTGCACGAGCTTGCCCATGCCCTGATCGTAAAAGCGCTTGGCGTTGGGCAGGGTATGCACGGTGACGTCGTCTTCGAAGCGGTATTTGCCGCTCTCCACTTCCTCGCGCACGTTCTGCCTCTCCCACGCCATCCAGTCGGGGATATGCGAAAACTCCGTCTCTCCCTCTTCGGCATGAAGTTCACCCAGCTCGCTCATCTCCCACACCTTCTTGCAGGCGTTGCACCAGAGCTTGGTGCCCTTCGAGTACATTTCGAATTCCTTCTTGCAGTGCGGGCACTGATAGAGGATGTGATGCAGCCCTTCGGCGCGCTTTTCGTAAGGATTGCGGATACCCTCTTCCTTCTGCCAGGCGTACTCGTCGCGCTGCAGTTCCCTGTGGATACGCGCGTTGAGTTCGGCGGCAGAGAGCGTTTTGACTTCCTCCGCGTTCGCAACGCAGACGAGGTCGGCGCGCATGGGAAGGTGCTGCTCCACCTTGTTCCACTGCGGCGCGGAGATGAAGGGGCCGTACATCCTGAGGACGACGACGGGGACCTTCATGAGCTTGCCCGATTTGCCCAGAGAATCGGGCAGAAAGGAAGTCGTGCCGTCGAAGGAGTAGCGCGCCTCGGGATAGACGCAGACGATATCCCCGAGGGTGTCGATGCAGTACTTCATGTTCTTGATGAGGTGCAGGTCTTTGACGAACTTGCGCTTGCAGATGCACCCCAGCTGCCGCATGAGCCAATCGCCCACGTCGCGGATGGCGTCGATGGCGACGACGTTGTTGGCGCCGTAGGGCGCCACCGCCTTATACATGAGGGGGAAATCGAGCATGCTCGCGTGCGTCGCAAGCAGAAGATAGGGCGGCTCGATGCCCTCCATATTGATCTTGTTGATGGTGACGGGCCGCCCCTTGAGGCGGGGGTCGATGGCAAACTTGTTGGCGATCCACATCCACAGTTTGCTCGGCTTTTTGGGTTTGCGCGCAAAATCGTAGCGCTTTGGTTCCTTGTTTTGTTTCATTTGTTTTTCCCCCTCTATTCTCTCGTGCGGGATATGTTCCCGTTTACAGTATAACAGAGGGAAGGCATTTTGTCAAGGCATGCGGACAAAACGCTTTCAAAATGCTTCAAAAAGCAGCTTGATGCCGATGAGGACGAGCACGAGCCCGCCTATCTTTTGCGCCCCGCCCGAGAGTTTATCGCCAGATCGGAAGAGCACACGT
>URMI01000109.1 GCA_900548845.1 uncultured Clostridia bacterium
GAGCGCCGAACCGGTGCGCGCGGAGAAGCAGAGGGGGCTTTCGCAGTTTGCGATGGGGGATATCGCCGTCTCCGTCCATAAGATGGACCTCTTCTACGGCAGCTTCCAGGCCCTCAAAAACATCAATATGGAGTTCCCTCAGAAGAAGCTCACGGCGCTCATCGGACCTTCGGGCTGCGGTAAGTCGACGCTCCTGAAGTCGCTCAACCGCATGAACGACCTCGTCGACGGCTGCAAAATTACGGGCGAGATCAAGATCGGTGATACCGATATCTATCAGCGCGGCATCGATCTTGCACGCCTTCGCAAGAACGTTGGCATGGTGTTCCAGCGCCCCAACCCGCTTGCGATGAGCGTCTACGACAACATCGCCTACGGCCCCCGTACCTTCGGCATCAAGAAGAGGGCGGACCTCGACGCCATCGTCGAAAAGTCGCTGCGCGGCGCCGCCATGTGGGACGAGGTCAAAGACCGCCTCAACAAGTCCGCGCTCGGCCTTTCGGGCGGACAGCAGCAGCGCCTCTGCATCGCCCGCGCGCTCGCCGTCGAGCCGCAGGTGCTCCTCATGGACGAGCCGACGTCTGCGCTCGACCCCATCTCGACAGGCAAGATCGAGGAGCTTTGCAAGGAGCTCAAAAACGAGATCACCGTCATCATGGTCACGCACAACATGCAGCAGGCGTTCCGTATCGCCGACTATACCGCATACTTCCTTCTCGGCGAGATGGTGGAGATGGGGGATACCCAGAAGATCTTCACCAACCCCGACGACAAGCGCACGGAAGACTACGTCAACGGCAGATTTGGTTGATATAAGCCGCGCGTGCGCGCAAAAGAAATGCCCGAAAAGGGCAAATTACCCAACCCATTCATCCTTCATCTTTTCCCCATGGCCCGGCGCAAAGTGCGTCGGGTCGCATTTTTTCTGCTTGCTCTGTTTTTTTGAGACAGGGGATTGCAATCGCGCTTCATTTGTGATATAATCGATATGTAAGAGTATGCTTATCTTCATTGGAGGAGTTTGTTATGAAGAAAAAGATCTTAAGTTTGCTCGCGCTTGCTGCTGCCGCCATGACGGCGCTCGGCGTGCTTTCCGCGTGCAAAAAGGAGGAAGAGCACGTCCTCACCCATCACGATGCGGTCGCGGCGACGTGCACCGAGACGGGTACCGTCGAATATTGGTCGTGTTCGGAGTGCGGCAAGAACTTTGCGGACGAGGCGGCACAAGAGGTGCTCTCTTCCGTCACCACTTCGGCGCTCGGGCATGATTTCGGCGCATGGGAGGTCGTCGTTTCGGCGACCTGCACGGAGGACGGCGAGCAGAAGCAGACGTGCTCCCGCTGCGGGCTGGAAAACAAGGCGCCCCTCAGCGCCATCGGCCACGAGTACGGCGCATGGACGGAGGTATATCCGCCTACTTGTACGGAGACCGGCCTCGAAAAGCGCACCTGCTCGCGCTGTAATGCCGAAGAGGAGCAGGATATCAAAGCGCTCGGGCATGATTTCGTCAACATGACCTGCACCCGCTGCGGCGCTTCGCAGATGAGCGATAGGCTCGAATTCACGCGCAACAGCGACGGCAGCTATACCGTCACGGGCATCGGCAAGGAGACGGGAACCGAGATCTATATCCCCAACTCCTATCAGGGTTCGCCCGTCACCGCCATCGGGGAGCGCGCGTTCTACGGCAACGACGACATCACGCATATCTATCTCAACGGCGGCGTCACTTCCATCGGGGAGAGCGCCTTTGACGGCTGCACGAGCCTTTCTTATGTGCAGATCTCCAACAGCGTCACCGAGATCGAAGACAGGGCGTTCTTCGGCACGGCGCTTACCTCCGTCAGCATCCCCGATACGGTGACCTGGATCGACGCGCAGGCGTTCGGCAACTGCCTGCAGCTCACTTCGCTCACGACGCCCCGCACGAACACCGCCTATCAGACCATCGACGGCGACCTTTACAACAAGGAAGGGACGGTGCTCATCCAGTACGCGGTCGGCAAGAGCGCAAAGACGTTCTCCATCCCCGCGGGCGTGGAGACGGTGGAGAGCACGGCGTTCTTCCGCGCTTATCAGCTCGAAAAGATCGCGATCCCCGCGAGCGTCAAAGTGCTCGGCGACCGCGTCTTCGGCACCTGCACCGCGCTGGAGGAGATCAGCGTCGACGAAAAGAACACCGTCTACCGTTCGCGCAGCGGCGATCTGTATTCCGCCGACAGCAGCACCTTCCTGCAGTATGCCATCGGTAAGGAGAACAGCACCTTCCTTTCGACGGACGACGTGAAGGCGGTCGCAGAGGGCGCGTTCGAGAATGCCAAGTCGCTCAAAAAGGTGACGCTTTCCGCAACGCTCACCGAGATCGGCAAGGGCGCGTTCAAGGGCTGCACGGCGCTTGAAGAGCTCGTTCTTCCCGATTCTCTCCTTTCCATCGGCGAAGACGCCTTCCGCGGCGCATCGGCGCTCAAGAAGGTCACGATCCCCGCATCCGTCGAACGCATCGGCGTGGGCGCCTTCCGCGAGACCGCGCTCGAAAGTGCCTCCTTTGCTAAGACGCAGGGTTGGGTCGCGGGCGGCCGTTCGCTCGCTGAAGAGAGCCTTGCAAACGATTCGACAGCGGCGACCTATCTCACCGACGCTTATGTCGCCGATGAGTGGACGCGCAAGTAAGAGATACAAAAATAAGAGGGCTGCTCCCGCCGGGGCGGCCCTTTTGCATGCCCGTCGGGGAGGGGACAACGCACGCCGCAGAATCTTTGTGAAAAGTCAGGCAAAAGGGGATTGACAACCCGTCATTCGGGTGCTAAAATGTAGTAGTTTGCATTTTGTTTACGACCGGGAGAAAACGAGGGATGATCTTCGGGAAATACATCAACAAATACTATCTGAAATACGCGTGGATCCTTTTGGTGGGGCTTGTGGCGCTCGTGCTTGTCGACTACTTTCAGCTCGAAGTGCCCGAGCTTTACCGCATGGTCGTCAACGGCATCAATACGGGGGTCGTCGAGACGGCGGAAGGCACCGTGCCCTTCGATCTGAACTTCCTGCTCGATAAGATCTGCCTGCCCCTCATCTTCATCATCCTCGTGATGGTGGTGGGGCGCTTTACCTGGCGCATCTGCTTCTTCGGTACGGGCATCCGCGTGGAAACTTCCATCCGCGACAGGATGTTCGACCACTGCAAGGACCTTTCCGCCCAATACTATCAGGTCAACAAAGTGGGGAATCTCATGTCCCTCTTTACCAACGATCTCGAGACCATCCAGGAATGCTTCGGCTCGGGCATCATGATGATGTGCGACGCGGCGTTTTTGGGCATCCTCACCGTCGTCAAAATGTGGCGCATGGACGTGGGGCTCACGCTGCTTGCGCTCATCCCCATGGTGCTGCTGCTCGCGAGCGGCATCATCGTCGGAAAATACATGACGAAGAAGTGGGAGACCCGCCAGGCAGCCTTTTCCGACCTCTCCGATTTCTCGCAGGAGAGCTTTTCGGGCATCGCCGTCATCAAGGCGTTCGTCAAGGAGGCGAAGGAGCTGCTTGCCTTCCGCCGCCTCAACAAGCGCAACGAAGAGGTCAACGTCTCCTATACGAAGGCTTCGACGCTCCTCAATATCACGGTGACGCTCTTTGTGGAGTCCGTCATCTGCATCATCTTGGGCTACGGCGGCTATCTCGTCTATCGGGGGCAGTTCGATGCGGGGCAGCTCGTCGAATACATCGGCTACTTCACAGCGATGGTCTGGCCCGTGATGGCGGTCTCCCAGCTCATCGAAATGACGTCGCGCGGCAAAGCGTCTTTGAACCGCGTCAGCGAACTCCTTGATGCGAAGCAGGACGTCGTCGATAAGCCGGATGTGGAGGATGTTAAGGACATCGAGGGGCGCATCGAGTTCCGCCACCTCACCTTCCGTTACCCGGACGGCGAGTTCGACGTTCTCAAAGACGTCTCCTTCACCATCGAGCCGGGCGAAAACGTGGGGCTCGTCGGAAAGACGGGCTCGGGCAAGACGACCATCGTCGATCTTATCCTGCGCACCTACAACGTGCCGGACGGCACCGTCTTTCTGGACGGGCATGACGTCAACACCATTCCCATCCGCGACGTGCGCGCCGCGGCGGCGTACGTCCCGCAGGACAATTTTTTGTTCAGCGACACCATCGAAAACAACATCGCTTTTGCCTATGAAGGCGAACAGGCGGCGGAAGCGGAGGCGGCGGAAGAAGCTGCCCGCCTTGCCGCCGTGCACGATAATATCGTCGATTTCAAGGATAAATACATGACGATGCTCGGGGAGCGCGGCGTCACCGTCTCGGGCGGGCAGAAGCAGCGCATCTCCATCGCGCGTGCCCTCATGAAGCACGCCAAGATCCTCATCCTGGACGATTCCGTCTCCGCCGTCGACACCAAGACGGAGCAGGAGATCCTCACGAACCTCAAAAAGAACAGGGCGGGGCTCACGACCATCCTCATCGCGCACCGCATCTCCACCGTCGAAGATATGGACAAGATCGTCTTCATCGACGACGGGCGGGTCGTGGACGTCGGCACGCACGACGAGCTCGTCCTGCGCTGCCCCGACTACAAGAAAATGGTCGATCTTCAGAAACTCGAAGACGAGGGGAGGCAGCACAATGCGTGAGTATTATCCTCTCATCGTCGTGGGCGGCGTCATCGGGCTCATCTCCATCGTCTTTTCGCTCGCCTATGCGCTCATCAAGAACAAGAAGGAAGCGATCGGCTTCGACCGCAACATGAAGGACGGGGAGATCGTCAGGCGTCTCCTCGCGTATGCGAAGCCGCATTGGCGGAGTTTTGTCTTTGCGGGGCTGTGTATGGCGTTCTCCATCGCCTATGACATCGCTTCGCCCCTCCTCATCGGCTATATCGAAGAAGTCGTGAGCGCCGAGTTCGAACTTCCCAAGCTCTTCCTTCTCGTCGGCGTGTATGCAGATCG
>URMI01000110.1 GCA_900548845.1 uncultured Clostridia bacterium
TAACCGCGAAATATACGGCAAGCAGCCTGTACAGGATCCTGACAGGTGGAAATATCCAACCGCCTATCCTTCCAATCCCGTTCTCGCAGCCACATTCAATGTAGAGCTCATCGAACGTGCTGGTGAAATGGTCGGGGAAGACGGTCTGTGGGGAGGCTATAACGGGATCTACGGCACGGGCGTCAATATCCACCGTTCGCCCTATGCGGGTCGCGCATTTGAGTATTTCAGTGAAGACGGCTTCCTGAGCGGAGTGATGGCGGGGCATTGGTCGCGCGGATGCCAAAGCAAAGGCGTCTATGTGTACAACAAACATCTGGCGCTGAATGAACAAGAGTACGGTCGCTACGGTATTTCAACTTTTATAAACGAGCAGACCTTCCGGGAAATTTATCTGCGTGCTTTTGAAATTCCGATCGTTCAATATGATGCAAAATGCATCATGGGCGCGCTCAATCGTGTAGGCGTTCAATGGTCAAGCGCCTGCAAGGCCTTGAATACCGATTGGCTGCGAGGCGAGGCAGGCTTGAGTGGCTTTGTCGTGACCGATTGGTGGGAAAGCGGGTTCATGAACGACACGGATAATACCGAGTACTATATGCAGCTCGGTCAGATCATCATGGCAGGGACCGATCTGCCCGACGGCGTACTCACGACGGAAAAGCTTGACCGTTACAGGCAGGGCGGAAGCAACGAAAATTGTGAACTTGCATGGGCTATGCGGGAATCTGCGCATAGGATCATGTACACGGTCGCACATTCAAACGCAATGAACGGCTTTACCGTAAATACTCGCGTCGTCACAACAGAGCCGTGGATAACTGGTTTCGTCAATGTCTGTGTTGTTGTAACATGGGTTCTCTTCGGCGTATTTGCTATATCATTTATCGTTCTTTCCGTTGTGTGTAAAAAAAGAAAAGCAGAACAGGTGTAAAAAATATTGATTGATTCAAAGAGGTAAACCGTGTTTGAGATCGATGAAATAAAAATTGAAAACCGCAAGTGCGGGTGCGTCACGGACAGCGATGCGCCCCGCATTGCGTTTTCGTTGAAGAGCGATAAACAGGGCACAGAGCTTGCAAGCGCCATCGTGCGCGTCGGCGGCAAAGAATTTACGACAAAAGAACAGTGCGGCGTCGCCCTCAAAGAGCTTGCATTGCGTCCCTTTCATCGGTACGAAGTATCGGTTGTCGCCACAGATAATTTCGGTAACCGTGCGGAGGGTAAGTCATTTTTCTGTACGGGCCGCCGCGAACTTCCGTGGACGGCGAAGTGGATCACCAACGCTTCTTACACTTTCCCCAAGAACGCCTCGCCCGCGCCCTTCACCTTCCGAAAAACATTTGCGGCGAAGAACATCAGGCGCGCGCTTCTGACGGCGACGGCGCTCGGCATTTATGAGTTGGAGCTCAACGGCAAGAAGGTGGGGGAACAGTATTTCGCTCCCGGCTTTACGAGTTACAAACATATCCTGCAATACGACCTCTACGATGTAACGGCGCTTCTGAAAGAGCAGAACGAGCTTGTCGCCGTGGTCGGCGGCGGCTGGGTGGTCGGCAGGTTCACCTATTCGAGCAAGAGCCGCATCACCTGTGACAGGCAGGCGTTTTTAGCCGAACTTTTCCTGGAATATGAGGACGGCTCGCAGGAGAAGATCGTCACCGACGAAAGCTGGCAGCAGACGATGGACGGAAATTTTCGCTTCGGCGACTTTTATGACGGCGAGGTGTACGATGCGACCGTCGACTTGAACCGGGCAAAGTGGCGGACGGCGGATATTTACAGACCTAAAATCAAACCGCAGATCACGGCGCGCTATGGCTGCCGCGTCACCGCGCACGAGCGGCTGAAGCCCCTCGCGCATTTCCCCGCAAAGAACGGGAAAGAGGAGATCTACGACTTCGGGCAGAACTTTGCGGGCGTCGTCTCTTTGCGCATCAAGGGGAAAGCGGGGCAGAAAGTGACCGTGCGGCACGCGGAGATCGTGACGGACGGAGACTTGAACGTCAAGTCTCTGCGCACCGCTAAGGCGACCCTTGTCTATGTTTGCAAAGAGGGGGAGCAGGAATATTCCCCGCGCCTCACCTACATGGGCTTCCGTTATATCGGCATTGAGGGCATTTCGCCCGAGAATATCGAAGTTAGTGCGCTCGCGCTCTATTCCGATTTTGAGGAGACGGGCAGCTTTGCATGCTCCGATCCGCTTCTCAACAGGCTGCAAAGCAATATTCGCTGGAGCGGAAAGAGCAATTTCGTCGATATTCCCACCGACTGCCCGCAGCGCGACGAGCGCATGGGTTGGACGGGCGATATCTCCGTCTTTGCAAAGACGGCGTGCTTTAACTTCGACCTTGCTGCATTCCTTGAAAAGTGGCTTTGTGATGTCCGTGCGGAGCAGGGCAGGGGCGGTGGATTGCCGCTTGTCGTGCCAAAACAGGGCATTTCCGCGCCCACCGTGGCAACGGCCTGCTGGGCAGACTGCATCGTACTCGTACCATGGGCGGAATATTTGGCGCGCGGGGATAAGGAGCTTCTTCGCACCATGTATCCCGCCATGAAAAAGTACCTGAAAGCGGTCAGATTCTGGGCTTCTCTGTCCGGTCCCGGCAAATATCGCAGGCATATCTGGAAGTGGCTGTTTCAGTTCGGCGATTGGTGTGCGCCTGAGGGCGGTATCATGGATTGGATGAAGCGCGGGCGCGAGATCGCCACGGCGTACTATGCAAACTCCTGCCGCCTTGTCTCGGGAATTGCCCGCATTTTGGGAAAGAGCGAGGACGCGGAATATTACGCTTCGCTCTCCGAAAAGATCGGGGAAGCCTTCCGCCATGTGTTTACGGACGGAAAGGGCAAACTCAAAAAAGAATTTCAGACGGGCTATGTGCTGCCCCTTGCCTTCGGGCTTGCAGAGGGCGCAGAGCGCGAAGCGATGGCGCAAAATCTCGACTGCCTCGTGCGGGAACGAGAGTATCATCTCAGCACGGGATTTACGGGCACGCCGCACATTCTCTTTGCCCTTGCGGATGGCGGAAAGACGGAAACGGCATACATGCTCTTATTGCAGGATACCGCACCCTCGTGGCTTGCCTGCATCAAAGAGGGCGCCACGACTACCTGGGAGGAGTGGACGATCGATCCCAACAAAGAGGGCAACATCCCTTCTTACAATCACTATGCTTATGGCGCGGTGGGCGACTTTTTGTATCGCCGCGTGGCAGGGATAGAACCGACGGAAGGCGGCTACAAGTGCTTTTCCGTCAGACCCGTTTTGGGCGGCGGGCTGACCTATGCAAAGGCGAGCGTAAAGACGCCCTACGGTTTGGCTGCAAGCGAATGGCGTTTGGATGACGGCAAATTTAGTCTCAAAGTCACCGTGCCCGTCTCCTGCACCTGCCATGTGACGATGCCGAAAGGAAAACAAACGACGCTTCAAAGCGGCGAATATGAAATGGAGGAAGAGGTATGAAATTTCCTGAAAACTTCTTATGGGGCGCAGCGACGGCGGCGGCGCAAGTTGAGGGCGGCTATCTGGAGGGCGGCAGAACGCCGTCCATCTGGGACAACGCTCCTGCGGATAAGATCAAGAACGGCGAAAATTGCCATGTGGCGTGTGACTTTTACCACCGCTGGCGGGAGGACGTCGCCCTCATGAAAGAGATGGGGCTCAAGAGCTACCGCTTCTCTGTCTCCTGGCCGCGCGTGATGCCGAAGGAGGGGAAGGTCAACGAGGAAGGGCTCCAATTTTATTCCGACCTCGTGGATGAACTCTTAAAAGAGGGCATCGAACCGCTCGTGACCTTATATCATTGGGATATGCCCGCATGGGTGGACGCTTATGGCGGCTGGGAGGATGAGCGCATCACGGCGTTCTTCCTCGACTATGCAAAGGCGGTCGTTGAAACACTTTCCGATCGCGTCACTTATTGGATCACCTTCAACGAGCCTTCCTGTTTTTTGATGAATGGCTATATGCAGGGGGTGCACGCGCCCTTCAAGCGGCACTACTTGGCGCTTCCCAAGTTCACCAAAATTTTCATGAAGACGAATGCGGAGACGGTCAAACTCATCCGCAAACTTGCCCAAAAACCGCCCAAGATCGGGCTCTCCTTTGCGACGGGCGCATTTATCCCAAAGGATGAAAACGACCCTGTCTCCGTCGAAGAAGCGCGAAAAAAGACCTTCTATAAGGGCATGGGTACCATGAACAACCGCTGGTGGATGGATCCCATCTTGTTGGGCGCGCCCGTCTCTGCCTATGGTGTTTACCGCAACGGCGGAAAGCGTGTCAAAGAGTTCAAGTGCGACTTTGATTTTATCGGTATCAATCACTACGAGGCGTTCAACTATTCCCTTTGGGGCGGCGATAAGAACGTGGACAGGAACAAGCTGCGCAAAAATTCTTTGGGTTGGGTCATCGACGAGCGCTCTCTCTATTGGACGGTAAAATTTATCTACGAGCGCTATCGTCTGCCCGTGATGATCACCGAAAACGGCGTCTCTTTGGACGATCAGCCGAACGAGAGGGGCGAAGTCATCGATACGGAGCGCTGCCGCGCCCTCGAAGGGTTTTTGAAAAATCTTGCCCGCGCTATGAAGGACGGTATTCCCGTTTTGGGCTATCAGCACTGGTCGCTGATGGACAACTTTGAGTGGGCGGAAGGGTACGAGCCCCGCTTCGGGCTCATCTATGTGGACTATAAAACGGGAGAACGTACTCTCAAAAAGTCGGCTTATGTATATAAAGATATTATAAGTACAAACGGTGAGAATATATGAATCCTTTATTTCCCTTGAACGAATATGTGCCGGACGGCGAACCGCACGTCTTTGGCGATCGGGTGTATCTCTACGGCAGTCACGATGAGGAGGGCGGTACGCGCTTCTGCACGCGCGATTATACCGTGTGGAGCGCG
>URMI01000111.1 GCA_900548845.1 uncultured Clostridia bacterium
TCGCCCGAGAGCACGTTGAGCCCTTCCGAAAAGGCGATCTCCGCCTCGTCGACGAGGGCGATATTTTTGAGATAGAGCGTTTTCAGCATGGTTTAATTCCCCGCGAGCCGCTCCAGCCGCCCGCGCACAGTCTCGGCATCCTCCGCCGTCTTGCAGAGGGAAAACACCGTATCGTCCCCCGCGATGCTGCCCACGATCTCGGAATATTTGAGCATATCGATGATGACGCCCGCATTGGCGCCGTTGCCGTTGAGCGTCTTGGTGACGACGATGTTGCCCACCGTCTGGATACTCTCGATGCACGCCTGAAAGAGCGAGCGCATCTTATCGGAAAGCTCCTCTTCCCCTTTGCCGATGGCGGCATAGCGGTAGCGCTTCTTGGTGCCCGCCACTTTGAAGAGGCGAAGTTCCCGCACATCGCGCGAAACGGTCGCCTGTGTCACGGCAAAGTTGGCCTCTGCAAGTTCCTTGCAGAGCTCTTCCTGCGTCTCGATCTCCTTTTCTTCGATGAGTTCTAAGATCTTGTTGTGTCTTGCATTCCTCAGCATAAAGCCCTCTCTTATCCGTTAATGATCTCGGCCAGACGGCGGAAGGTATCCCCTTCGTCCTTGACCCAAAACGTTGCGACGCGCTCGGAGCGGCGGACGACGAGCTCCTCGCCCTGCTCCAATTCCCCGAGAAAGACCCCGTCGCCGTGCAGCAATAGCCCTCCGCCGTGCCCTTCCGCCGTAAAGCGGAGCGTGCTCCCGTCCGAGCAGACGATGGGCCTGCTCCGGAGCGAAAACGCGCAGATGGGCGTGAGTTCGAACGTGCGGCAGTCGGGCGACATCACGCTGCCGCCCGCCGAGAGCGAATAGGCGGTCGAACCCGTCGGCGTGGAAAGGATGAGCCCGTCCGCCGAGAAGACGCCCGCTTCCTTCCCGTCGATGCGCACGCAGATCTTGACGAGCCTGCTGTCCGCTTCGGGCGAAACGGGGCGCGATAAGACGAGCTCGTTGAGACAGTGCGTGCTCTTGCCGCGGAAGACGACTTCAAGCATGGTACGTTTTAAGACGACGTGCTTGCCCGAAAGGATAAAATCGACCGCAGCATCCAGCTCCCCGCGCTTGAACTCCGTCAAAAAACCCAGCGTACCGTAATTGACGGCGACGATGGGGATCTTAAAAAGAGATGCGGGTTTGCTCGCCCTGAGCACGGTGCCGTCGCCGCCCAAAATGAGGAGGCAGTCGACCCCTTCGATCTCTTCGGGCGAAGAAAAGAGCACCGCCACCGCCCCGCCGCGCGCAAAGCGTTCGGCAATGGCGGGAAAGGAGCCTTCGCTCACACGGTCACGATTGTATAAAACTCCGACTTTCATTACCCCCATATTATACAGGAAAAAACTTATAAATGCAAGAGCTTAGAGGAATTTTACGAATGATTTTACATAATTTACACATGTTTGGCAGAGAGAAACAAAAAAATATTCGCAGGAAAATGAAAATAAGCGCATACAAGAAAGACGCGCCTTATAAAAGACGCGCCGCCTGCGATAAAAACCGATATTTGGGGATGGCTTCCGCGCCCTTTTGCAAGAGGACGACGTATTCGACATTCTTCTGCGGCCGAAGAGGCGCATTGACGATCTTCTGCGGCGAAAGCGAAAGCGCCGAAGCCGTATCGTAAAACACATCTAAGAGCGCCGCATGGCGGGAAACGGGAAGAATGCCGCGTTTTTGAAGCCCCTTCCCCCCGCACTCGAACTGCGGCTTGAAGAGGACGAACGCCTTGCCGCCTTCGGGCAAAACATCTCTGACGGCAGGCAGGACGAGCGACAAAGAGATAAAACTGAGATCGGAGACAACGCCGTCCACGGGAAAGGGAAGATCTTCCTTTTTGAGATACCGCGCGTTGGTGTTGTCCATCACCGCAACACGGGGGTCGGACGCGAGGGAAGGCGCAAGCAGGCTCTCACCCACGTCGACGCAGATGACGGCCTTCGCGCCGCGCTGCAGGAGGCAGTCGGTAAAGCCGCCCGTGCTGGCGCCGAGGTCGCAATACGCTTTCCCCGAAACGTCTTCCTGAAAGGCATCCAGTCCGCGGGCGAGCTTATAGCCGCCGTTGGAAACGAACTGCTCCTCGGGGGAAAGAAATTCGAACGCATCCCCTTCGTTCACCTCAGAATCGGGCGAAAGCAGCCTTCCGTCCCGAAGGACGAGCCCCTGTTTCAGCGCCTCGGCGGCCTTGGTGCGGGAGCCGAAGCGCTCTGAAAAGAATTTATCGGCGCGCATCATTCTCCCTCACACAGGCAAAAATGCGTTCCTCGTCGAGCCCGTACTCCCGCATCAGATCGCATGGCGCTCCGTGCGGGATAAACACGTCGGGATAGCCGAACGAAATGACTTTTTTCCCCGAATTTCTGTAGAAGCGGGAAACGGCATCCCCGAGCCCGCCGATCAGAACGTTATCCTCGATTGTGATGACGGTATGCGCATTCAGCGAGGAAAGCAATCCTTCGTCGAGCGGCTTTACAAAACGCGCATTGACGAGCGTAAAATTAAATCCTCCATTTTGCGCACGTTCGAGCACGCGGCGGGCGATATTCAGGCACCGCTCCCCCGCCGCAAGCAATACTATGTCAGACATAGTACTATGCAAAACCTCAAATTTCCCAATTTCGACGGTGTTTTCAGGTATTCCGGCTCCTTCCGAGCCCTCCCTCGGGTAGCGGATGGCAAGCGGACCGTCCATATGAACGCTCATGCGCAGCATGGCGCGGAATTCGGAAATATCCTTGGGAACGGCGATGGTAAGATTGGGGATGGGAGTAAGATAGGAAAGATCGAAGACCCCTTGGTGCGTTTCCCCGTCCCTTCCCGTCACCCCCGCGCGGTCGATACAAAAGACGACGGGCAGATTTTGCGCGCAGACGTCGTGGATGATCTCGTCATACGCGCGCTGCAAAAACGTCGAATAGATGGCATAATACGGGCGCATCCCGGCAGCCGCGAGAGACGCGGAAAGCACGGCGGCATGTTCTTCGCAGATGCCGACATCGAACGCTCTCTCGGGAAACCTTTCAAAAAAACCGCGAAGACCGAGGCTGTCCGTCATCGCTGCCGTCACGGCGACGATGCGGCTGTCTTTCTCGGCGAGAGCTTTCAGCTCTTCGCCGAGCGCACGGGAATACTCCGCCCCGCCGCCCGCGCCGACACCGTGCGTTTCGGTGGGAGCACGTTCCGCAAACGCATGGCCGTACCCCTTGCGCGTATGGACGTGAAGAAGCACGCTCCCCTTTTCAAGCGCATGCTTTGCACGCTCCAAAGAGGCAAGCAGCTCGCCCAGATCGTGACCGTTGACGACGCCCATGTAGGTGAGCCCGAAATGCTCGAAAAGCCGCACGTCGTCTTCGGGGATAGCAATCTCGCCCCCCTGCCGCCGCGCGGCGTTGCGGCCCCCTTCGATGACATCGGCACCCTCGGCGCCTTCCCGCATCTCTTTGAGGACCGCCGCCATGCTTCCGACCGTCTCGGAAATGGACATCCCGTTATCATTCAGGATGATGAGGACGTGTGTATTCAGAATTTTAAGGCTGTTGAGCGCCTCGTAGATGAGCCCGTTGTTGAAGGAACCGTCGCCGACGAGCGCAATAACAGCCCCCTTCTCCCCTTTGAGATCGCGCGCCTTGGCAAAGCCGAGCGCCGCCGAGACAGCGGTGCCCGCATGCCCCGTGCCGTAGCAGTCGTATTCGCTCTCGCTGCGTTTGGGGAAGCCCGAAAGCCCGCCCTCCTGCCGAAGCGTTCCGAACGCGCCCGCCCTGCCCGAGAGCAGCTTGTGCGCATAGCACTGATGCCCGACGTCGAAGACGATCTTATCGTGCGGGAAGTCGAAGACGCGGTGCAGCGCCACGGTGAGCTCCACCGCCCCCAGATTGGAAGAAAGATGCCCGCCGCAGCGGGAAACGGTCGCAAGAATCTCCTCCCGCAGCTCCCCGCAAAGTTCCTTCAATTGAGAAAGGGAAGCACTTTTCAGCTCCCCGTTTTCGATCTCTCTCATATTTCAATGGTCCCTCTCGCGGACATACGTCACGAGTTCCAAAAAGAAGCCCATATCCGCATCCACCCTGGAAAGCGCCGCCTTACATCGGTCGGCAAGCGCGTCCGCACGGCGTTCCGCCCCGGAAAGCCCGTAAACACGCACGCAGGTGAGCTTGTTTTCCTGCTCGTCTTTCCCGAGCGTCTTGCCCATCTTGCCGCCCTCCCCCTTGACGTCGAGGATATCGTCCGTCATCTGAAAGAGGGTGCCGAGCGCGGTGCCGAATTCCTTCATCGGCGCTTCATTCCTTTCCGCAATGGCAGCAGCCATCATGAGAGGCGCGCGGATGAGCTGCGCCGTCTTGTTTTCATAGATAAAGGAAAGTTCCTCTTCGCCCGCATTTTCATCGCGTTCGCAGGCAAGATCCATAAACTGCCCCGCGACCATGCCCTCCGCCCCCGCGGCTCGCGCCAGAAGTTCGGCGGCGCGGCGGTGCGGTCCATCCTTTGCCGCCGCCACGGAGAGCACAAATGCTTCGCTCAGAAGCGCGTCGCCCGCCAAAATGGCATTGCCCTCGCCGAACTGTTTATGGCTGGAAGGCTTGCCGCGGCGCAGATCGTCGTTGTCCATCGCGGGCAGGTCATCGTGGATGAGGGAATAAGTATGGATGCACTCGAGCGCCAGAGCGAGCTCGCCTTCTCGTTCCCATTCGCAACCGAATGCGTCGAGCGCCGCAAGAAAGAGGACGGGCCGCAGCCGCTTCCCGCCTGCAAGCAGGGAATAGCGCATGGCATCCGCAAGCCCGCTCGGGCAGGCAAGCCGCGCGCAATACCCTTCGAGCATATCCTCGAAGGCGGTCAGATAGGTCTTGTATTGGACGG
>URMI01000112.1 GCA_900548845.1 uncultured Clostridia bacterium
GAATTCGAACCCGTCTGAAAAGCGCGTCGAGGCGATCTTGTAGACGCAGGCAGAGTCGATCTCGCGCAAAAAGCGCTCCCCCGCCGCCTCATCCTCGGTGACGATCGCTTCGCTGTGGCTCGTGGAATGTTCGTTGATGAAGGGGATGGCCTCGTCGATGCCCGAAACGATCTTGACGGACATCTTGAGGGCGTTGTACTCCGTATAGAAGTCCTCCTCCGTCGCGGGAGAAATGCGGCCGTCGAGTGCGCACGCCTCTGCATCCCCCACCAGCTCTACCTGTTTTGCGGTGAGGGCGTCGCAGATCTCCTTCATGTGAGCTTCGGCAAAGCTGCGGTCGACGACAAGGCTCTCCGCCGCGTTGCAGACGCTCGTACGCTGCGTCTTGGCGTTGATGAGGATGGGGATCGCCTTGTTGATGTCCGCCGACTGTTCCAGATAGATATGGCAGTTGCCCGTGCCCGTTTCGATGACGGGGACGGTCGCGTTTTCGAGGGCGCTGTCGATGAGCGTCTTGCTCCCCCGCGGGATGAGCACGTCGATGAGCCCCTTCTGGCGCATGAATTCGCGCGCCCCTTCCCGCGTCTTGTCGGTGATGAGCTGGATGAAGGAAGGATCGAATCCGCCCGCTTTCAGCGCCTCTTTGATCGATGTCACGATGGCGATGTTGGAGCGCAGGGCGTCCTTGCTGCCGCGAAGGACGACGGCGTTGCCGCTCTTGATGCAGAGCCCGATGGCGTCCGCCGTGACGTTGGGGCGGGATTCATAGACGATCCCGATGACCCCGAACGGGACGCGGACGCGCTCGATCATGATGCCGGACGCCGCCGTGTGCCGTTCGATGACTTCCCCCACGGGGCAGGGCAGCGCGATGAGCTTTTTCAGTCCCTCCGCGATGCCCGCGATGCGCTGTTCGTTGAGCATGAGGCGGTCCTGAAACTGTGCCCCGCGCGTGCAGGTGATAACGTCCTCATGATTTTCGGCGATGATCTTTGCGCTGTCTTGGATGAGGGCGTCCGCCGCGAGCGTGAGCATTTTGTTCTTTTCTTCTTCCGTCGAATAGGCGATGGTGTGCGCCCCCTCTTTGGCGAGGCGGCATACTTCGGGAATGGTCATACATTTTCCTCCTTGCAAGCGTGCGTCAAACCGCACGATAAAAAGCGCAAAAGCGGAGAGCTCCCGCCCTCCGCCTGACATTATTCCTCTTCTTCCTCTTCGGGAAGCTCTACATTGTGATAGACGGTCTGCACGTCGTCGTTCTCGTCGAGCTTGTCGAGCATCTTCATGAAGGTCTCGAGCTTGTCTTCGGGCAGGGTGATCTTGTTCTGAGGGATCATGGTGATCTCCGCCTGCAGGAAGGTGAGCCCCTTCTCTTCGAGATACTTTCTCGCTTCGGAGAAGCCTGCGGGCGTCGTGTAGATCTCGTAGGCGTCGTCTTCGGTGACGACGTCCTCCGCGCCCGCGTCGAGGGCGTACTCCGTCACGGTGTCCTCGTCGAGATCGGGCGTGCGCTCGACGACGATGACGCCCTTGTTGTCGAACATATAGGAGACGCTGCCCGTCGTGCCGAGGGAGCCGCCGTGTTTGCTCATGATGGCGCGCACGTCGCCCGCGGTGCGGTTGTTGTTGTCGGTGAGCGTCGAGATGATGACGGCAGCGCCGCCCACGCCGTAACCTTCGTAGGTGAGCTCCTTGTAGTCACGGTCGCCGAAGTCGCCCGCGGCACGCTTGATGGAGCGCTCGATGTTGTCGTTGGGCATATTCGCCGCCTTTGCCTTGGCGATGACGTCGGCAAGCTTGGAGTTGGTGGAAGGATTGGGGTTGCCTTTTGCTGCGACTGCAAGTTCTCTGCCGATCTTGGTGAAGAGCTTGCCGCGCGCGGCATCCGCCTTACCCTTCTTCGCCTGGATATTGTGCCATTTGCTGTGTCCTGACATATATAAAACCTCGTTTCTGCGTTAGATAAACAAATTTCTCTTGAGTTCGTACATGAGGATGCCCGCCGAGACTGCGGCGTTCAGGCTCTCCGTCCTTTCGCCCATCGGGATGCGCACGGTATGCGCCGCCCTTGCGCGGACGGGCTCGGAAAGGCCGTTCCCTTCGCTGCCGATGCAGAGAACGAACTTTTCGGGCGGCGTAAAGGAAAAGATGTTTTCCCCGTACATGTCCGCCGCGATGAACGGAACGTTTCCGAGCACGGAGAGCACCTCTTCCCGCGTCCCCTGCATGAGCTTTGCAAAGAAGACGCCGCTCATGCTCGCGCGCACGCTTTTCGGGGAGAAGGGATCGGCGCAGCCGATGAGATAGAGCTCATGATACCCCGCCGCGTTCGCCGTTCGTATGATGGCGCCCACGTTGGCGGGATCCTGCAGCCCGTCCAGAACAAGGCAGCTCCCCATCGGCGGGCACAGCGAAGTATGAGGAAGCTCTGCTTCCGCCAATACGGGCTGCGGCGTCTTTTCTTCGGAGATGCTCGAAAAGGCATCGCTGCCGAGGACGAGATCGGGAGAAAGTTCCCCCCGATAGTCCTCCCTTGCGACGATGCGCTTGATGCGGATGCCGCTTGCAAGGCATTCCTTCACCATCTTTTCCCCTTCGACAAGGAAACTGCCCGCCTCTTTGCGCGCTTTCTTTTCGCGGAGGGCGCGGAGTTCCCTGACCTGCGGGTTGTTTTTGGACAGGATGACCATAGAACGACTCAAGAAGAATAGGAAAAAAGCCTTTTTGGAAAAAGGCTTTTTCGGTGCGTTAGATTGCGGCCTTTGCCTTCTCGCAAAGTTCGCTGAATGCCTTGGCATCCGTGACTGCGAGATCTGCAAGCACCTTGCGGTTGAGGTCGATCCCTGCGACCTTCAGACCGTGCATGAGGCGGGAGTAGGAGAGCCCGTTCATGCGTGCGCCTGCGTTGATGCGCGCGATCCAAAGCGAACGCATATCGCGCTTTTTCAGCCTTCTTCCGACGTATGCATAGTTGAGCGACTTCATCACCGCTTCGCGGGCGATGCGGTAGTTCTTGCTCTTATTGCCCCAATAGCCCTTGGCGAGCTTTAAGATCTTTCTGCGCTTCTTGACAGCGTTGACACCTCTTTTAATACGCATTGTGTTTCAGCCTCCTCTTAGTCCTTGTAGGGGATCATCTTCTTGACCGTGTTCTCCTGCGTTGCGGAGACGAGCGTCGTCTGACGAAGATTTCTCTTTCTCTTTCTGTTCTTGGTTTCCGCCTTGTGGTTCTTACCGCCGTGAGGTCTGTTGACCTTCCCGGTGCCGGTGAGCCAGAAGCGCTTCTTGCTACCGCTGTGCGATTTCTGTTTCGGCATATGTTTGTCCTCCAATGAGTTTTTCGAATTTATTCGGCCGCGGCGAATTTGCCGCGCGGCTTTTTTAAGATTTTTTCGGCGCCAGGATCATGATGATGTTGCGCCCTTCCATGTTGATGGGCTTTTCGATGACGGCGATCTCTTTGAGACCTTCGAAGAAGTTGTTCATCACGTCTCTTCCGAGGTTGGCGTGCGCCATCTGCCGTCCGCGCAGACGGATGGAGACCTTGACCTTGTTGCCTTCGCCGAGGAACTTCGTGGCCTGCTTTGCCTTGACGTTGAGATCGCCTACGTCGATGGTCATGGAGAGCTGCACTTCCTTGATCTCGACGACCTTCTGATTGCGGCGGTTCTCCTTCTCCTTTTTGGCCTGTTCGAACTTGAACTTGCCGTAGTCCATGATCTTGCATACGGGGGGGACGGCGTTCGGGGAGATCTTGACAAGGTCGAGATCAGCCTCCTCTGCAAGCCGCATCGCTTCTCTCGGCGACATGACGCCGAGCATTTCGCCCGTTTCGGAGATCACGCGGATCTCGCGGTCACGGATCTCTCCGTTCATCTGGTTCTGCGTTTTGATAGTTCCACCTCTCACAAAAAATAAAACGGATCGCGCATGAGCGTGACCCGTTTATTTGCCGCACGATCCCATGATCCGGTACAACGATGTCGCTTGGATCTTCGGGAAATATCGACCCGCACAAGCCGTCTGCCGTGCGGAGAGAAGGGTTCGCCTCTGCTTGACGCAAGAATGATACCACAACTCTTCTCTCTTTGTCAAATGTTTTTACAAGGTTTTTTTGAAGTTTTTTTCGGCTTCCGTTCTACGTTCTTGCGGCGAAGGAAAACGGCTTGTTTCGATGATTTTCGAAAATACAACTGCCTTTTCATCCTTCCTATTTCGAAGGAAATCGAATCAAACGGGCTTTACCGCAAAGCCGCGGCTTTTCAGCCAGTCGACGGAGAGAGAAAACCATTTTCCCACGGGCGCGAGCTGCGTATCGTATTCCGTCTGATCGTTCGTCTCGGGGGAGATGAGGCTCAGCCCGTGCGGGCCGTGTTCGAAGATGTGCATGGCAAACGGAACGCCTGCCTTACGGTATGCCGCAGCCAAAAGGAGGGAATTTTCTACGGGAACGCAGTCGTCCTCCTGCGTATGCCAAAGAAAGGCTGGAGCCGCCTTCTTTGAAACGCGGTTTTCGAGGGAAAGACGCTGCAACAGCTCTTCGCGCCCTCCCGTGATGACGTCGCGCGTGCCGCCGTGCGTCCGCTTCCCCATCGTGACGACGGGATAGGAGAGAACGACGGCGTCAGGACGCGCGTTCTTCGCGCGTTCGCCCAAAACAGAGACGATCTCGGGCTCTTCACAGAGCATGGAGAGCATCCCCGCAAGGTGTCCTCCCGCAGAAAATCCGATCGCGGCGAGATGCGTGGGATCGAGCCCGTATTTTGCGGCGTTTTCCCGAAGATAGATCATTGCCATCGCGGCTTCGAGGAGA
>URMI01000113.1 GCA_900548845.1 uncultured Clostridia bacterium
TCAGGGCTCCCGCAAAAATCGCGCAGCGAGTTTTGCGGGAAGAAGGAGACGCAGGCGGAAAAGAAAACAGCTTGAGCAAACTCAAGCTGTTTCAAAATGCGCCTTGCGGCGACGTGGTGGGGACAACAGGACCCCGCCGAAACCCCTGAAGGGGTCCCATACTTCGGCTTCGCTCGTGCGATGCCAAAGGCATCGGGCGTCGGAGCTTCGGGTTTTACTTGTTTTCTTGCCGAAGCTTCTCTGCTTCGCAGTTTTGAGATTTTGCTCTCTTTTGCCAGATTCAGATGTCCGGCTTCACCCTACTTCGGGCTGACGCCCTCGTGCGTCGCGGCTTCGGAATGCTTCTGCAAGCAGGCATTCCTCGCACGCGGCGGCCGCGCGAACTGACAGCCGATAGCAGCTTCTCGTTAATTCCAGCTCTTTCGGCGGCTGTAGGTTCTCGTCCTTGCCGCACAAAAAAAGAGCGCCAACCATGGCGCTCTTTTTTGGTAACTAAAACCCGCGGATAGTCCGCGGGTAACAAAGAGCTTTAGCGATGGAACTTGCAATAAAAAACTCCTTTTGATAAAATGGAGTTGCGACCTGGCAGTTGCAACGAAAGGAATCAAAAGGAGGACATCCGGATGGATGACGTAATAAGTTTAGCACATACGAAATGGAATTGCAAGTATCATGTGGTGTTTGCGCCGAAATATCGCAGAAAAGTGTTCTATGAAGAAAAGCGGTTGGAGATCGGGGCAATACTTCGGGAATTATGTCGCTGGAAAGGCGTGGAGATCATAGAAGCCGAAGTATGCCCCGATCATATCCATATGCTGTTAGCGATCCCGCCCAAGATGAGTGTTTCGGGATTCATGGGATTCCTGAAGGGGAAGAGCAGCCTGATGATCTACCAAAAATGGGGAAGCATGAAGTTCAAGTACAGGAACAGACAATTCTGGTGCCGGGGCTACTATGTTGACACGGTAGGGAAGAACGCCAAAGCGATCAAAGAGTACATCGCAACGCAATTGAAACAAGATAAAGAATCAAGCCAGATGAGCATAGACGATCTGGAGGACCCGTTTACGGGTAACAAGTAACAAATGCGTGACTGCCAGGTCGTCACAGGCGCGACTTGCGCGCTGCCGGTAATATGAGGGCTTACAGCCCGCCCCGCCTATGGCGGCACGAGCCGCAGGTGAAGTAAAATGAAAAACCACCGGCTATGCCGGTGGATGTTTATTGTTAACGAAAACCCGCGGATAGTCCGCGGATTCAAGAGAGGCTTTGCCGATGAGCAGAACTGAATTGAAGGAGAGAATTGCGTAGCGAGGCGATCTCTGTTTCTTGCTCCCTTGTGCAAAGGGGGGATAAGGGGGGATTGTTAAAATCAGGGCTTCGTTTTGATAATAATCCCTCAGTTACTTCGTGACAGCTCCCTTTACACAAGGGAGCCTATGGTGCCACCCATGCACAACAACCCTTCCGTCAGGCTCGTTCCTCGCCTGCCACCGTCTCGGCGGCACAAGGGGAAAGACGGCCGCTCTTTCGGGCAATTTTGTTCAGCTTGTGAACATTCCACGAAATTGTCATGAAACGGTCACAAAAGTGTGTAAACTTCCACGAACAAGTGCGTTCAAAGGTTTGACATCTCCATGTACCGCGTGTATAATTGTGTATGAAGTTATCGGGAAAGGGTTGTGCTCCGCAGCCTTTTCGACCTACGCTTCCCGTCTGCGGGTATGTGCCCCGGTACATTCGGATATCATTTGGATTATGAGCGATCACACGAAAGATTCTGCCGCGCAAAAAAGCGGCGCGAAATATAATTGTTATCTGTTTTTCAAGCGCATGTTCGACATTTTATCGTCGGGCTTTGCGCTGTTGCTCTTTTCCTGGCTTTTCCTCATTCTGGCGCTTGCCGTCAAGCTGAGCGACGGGGGCACCGTCTTCTATCGCCATAAGCGCGTCGGGAAAAACGGGAAGGATATCTTCATCCCCAAATTCCGCAGCATGAAGCGCAATGCGGATAAACTTGAGGATATGCTCACGCCCGAACAGCTCGAACAGTACCGCAGGGAGTATAAGATCGACAACGATCCCCGCGTCACCAAGGTGGGGCACTTTCTGCGCAAGACGAGCCTCGACGAGCTCCCGCAGCTTTGGTCCATCTTCAAAGGCGATCTCTCCGTCGTCGGCCCCCGCCCTCTCATGCGGGAAGAGGCGGAAGCAAAGTACGGCGAAGACGCAAAGAAGCTGCTTTCCGTCAAGCCGGGGCTCATCGGCTGGTGGGCGGCGAACGGCAGGAGCAACTGCACTTACGAGAGCGGCGAGCGGCAGAAACTCGAGCTCTACTACGTCGATCACTGCTCCATCGGGCTGGATATCAAGATCGTCTTCAAGACCATCGGCAGCGTCCTCCGCGGCGACGGCGCTCAATAACGAGAGGGCACTCTTATTTCTATGAAGATCCTGCACATCAGCAATTATTATCATCCCCACATCGGTGGGATCGAACAGGTCGCGCGGGACTGCGTTTCGGCTGTCCGTGAGGACGCCGAGCAGCGCGTCTTTTGCTTTCATTCCCAAAAAGGAGACAGGCGCGATATGGTGGACGGCGTGGAAGTCGTCCGTGCGGGCTCCTTTGTAAAGGTCGCCTCGCAGTCGCTCTCCTTTTCTTACGGGAAGCTTCTGCGCCGCGAGATGAAGGCGTTCGCGCCCGATATCGTCGTCTTTCATTTCCCCAATCCCTTCGGGGCGCACTATCTTCTGAAGTGCCTGAAAAAGAGCCGCGCAAAGCTCATCGTGTGGTGGCACCTCGATATCACCAAGCAAAAGCTCCTCAAAAAGCTCTTCCGCGGGCAGACGCTCCGCCTTCTGAAGCGGGCGGACAAGATCGTCGCGACCAGCCCCAACTACATCGAAGGCAGCGAGTTTTTGCCCGCCTTCCGCGAAAAGTGCGCCGTCATCCCCAACTGCGCCGCAGACAGCCGCGTGAGCTTATCCGATGAGGAGAAGCAGCGCGCCGAAGAACTCAGACGCCGATATGCGGGCAAGTGCCTGCTCTTTGCGGTCGGCCGTCACGTCCCTTACAAAGGGATGGAATATCTTGTCCGCGCGAGCAAGCTGCTTCCCGACGAGTACGCCGTCTGCATCGGCGGGGAAGGGGAACTGACGCCCTCTTTGAAGCAACTTGCGGCGGGCGATGAGAAAGTGCAGTTCCTCGGCCGCCTTCCCGACGGCGAGCTCAAAGCCTATCTTCTGGCGTGCGATATCTTCTGTTTCCCTTCTATCACCAAGAACGAGGCGTTCGGCATCGCCCTTGCGGAGGCAATGTCCTTTGCGAAGCCTTCCGTCACTTTTACGATCGAAGGGTCGGGCGTCAATTACGTCTCTTTGAACGGCGTCACGGGCATCGAAGTCAAGAACGGCGACATCGGGGCATACGCCGCCGCCATCCGGAAACTCAAAGAGGATGAAGCCCTTCGCGAAGCGTACGGCAAAGCGGCGCGGGAGCGCGAGCAGGAACTGTTTACGGAAGCGGCGTTCCGCCGCAACGTGCGCGCGCTTTTCGGCTTTGAGGAGGCGGGCGTATGAAAGTTTACGGCGTCGTCATGGCGGGCGGCAGCGGAACGCGCTTCTGGCCGCTTTCAAGACAGCACAGACCCAAACAGCTTCTGAACCTCACGGGGAAGGATGCGATGATCAACGAGGCGGTCGCCCGTCTTAAGCCCGTCTGCAAGGACGGCATCTTCATCGTGTCGAGCAAGTCTCAAAGAGAGTGTCTTCTTGAAGTGCTCGACAAAGAGTTCCCGAAAGATCATATCCTGTTGGAGCCTGCCGCGCGCAACACGGCTGCGTGCATCGGCTATGCCGCCATCGAGATCGTGAAGCGCTGCGGGGACGGAGTGCTTGCCGTCATCCCGTCGGACAGCTATATCAAAAACACCGAGGCGTTCTTATCGGCGCTCACGTTCGCCGTGGAGACGGCGGAGGAAAAGGACGCCATCGTCACCGTCGGCATCAAGCCGACCTTCCCCGCGACGGGGTACGGCTATATCCGCTATGAGGATGTGCCTTCGCCCGTCAAACCCGTGAGACAGTTTGTGGAAAAACCCGACCTCGCCCGCGCCGAGGAGTACCTCAAAAGCGGCGAGTTCGTCTGGAACAGCGGCATGTTCATCTGGAAAGCGTCGCTCATCCTGCAAAAATTGGAAAAATATCTGCCCGAGCTCTATCAGGAGCTCCTTCGCATCGGCGAGGCGGTCGGCACCGACCGGGAGGAAGCCGTCATCGACAGCGTCTACCCCGAAATGCCTTCCATCTCCGTCGATTACGGCGTGCTCGAAAAGTCGGACGGCATCTATGTGGTGCCCGCCGATCTCGGCTGGAGCGACGTGGGCAGTCTCGATATGCTCGGCGCCGTGCGCCGCGCGGACGAAAACGATAACGTCACCGTGGGGGAGACGTATCCCGTCGATACCCACCATACCATCATCTATACGGGCGGCAAGCCCGTCTGCACGGTCGGCGTGGACGACCTTATCATCGTCGATACGCCCGACGTCCTTTTGGTGTGCTCCAAGGAGCGCGCGCAGGACGTCAAGAAGATCGTGGAAGAACTCCGTGCAAAGGGAAAAGAGGAATTGCTTTGAAGCATTACCGCGAAGAATATGAAAGATGGCTCTCATCCGCCGTCTTTGACGAAGATACCAAGCGCGAACTTTCGGCGCTTTCCGACGAGAAGGAGATCGAAGACCGCTTTTATCGCGATCTTGCCTTCGGAACGGGAGGGCTGAGGGGCGTTTTGGGTGCGGGC
>URMI01000114.1 GCA_900548845.1 uncultured Clostridia bacterium
TGAACAGATTTTGATAGTTGCGGAAGCTGAACGCTTCGGGGAAAAACCCTTTGAGCGTATAGAGCGAGCCCGTATCCGAGAAGGACGCGAGGATGAGCCACAGGCACGGGAAGAAAAAGAACACGGCGACCGCGATGAGGATAACGTAGGTGATCGCGGCATCGACGGCGCGGCTTGCTTTGATGCTTTTGCTTTTTTTCATCGATAGGTCTCCTCCTGCCTGTAAGAAGGCGAAAAGATGTAGACGACGAGCGATATCACCGAGGTGATGAGGAAGATGATGAGGCTGATCGCCGCGCCGATGGAGTAATAGTTGTTGTCGATGGACATCTTATACAGCCAGTTGATGAGAAGGTCGGTGTCGTTGGCAAGCACATACCCCGCCGATTCCGCCACGTCGCTCCGAAGGAAGTAAAAGACGCCGAAGTTGTTGAAGTTGCCGATGAACTGCGAGAGGATGACGGGCGTCGTCGCGAACACCACGAAGGGGAGCGTTAAGTACCAGAATTGCTGGAAGGCGTTGGCGCCGTCGATTTTCGCCGCCTCGTATTGGTCTTTGTTGGCGTTGGAGAGGATGCCCGTTGCGAGCAGCATGGAGGACGGGATGCTGATCCAGGCATTGACCATGAGCCCGATGAAGCGCGCGGGCCAGGTGGAATTTGCGCCGAAGAAAAAGATCGCATCACCTCCGCCCTGCGTGATATAGTAGTTGATGGGACCGCCGTTTGCGAACATGAACTGAAAGCCGAGCATCGTGATGAACCCGGGGATCGCATAGGCGAGGATGGGGAAAAACCGCCAGAACACCTTTCCTTTGACGCAGGACTTATTGAGAAGGAGCGCGAGCGCCAGCCCGCCGAAGTAGTTGATGCCCGTAGAGAGCACCGCCCAGAGGATGTTCCAGCCGAAGATCTTGAAGAAGGTCGTCGCATATTCGCCCACCGCCACGAGCTTGCCGAAGTTTTCAAAGCCCACCCAGTCGACGAGGCGGGGCGGCACGATGTCGCCGCCGTAGTTGGTGAAGGCGATGAGGATCATGAAGACGATGGGAAGGATACTGAACACGCTGACGCCCAGCACGGGTAAAAAGAGGACCGTCTTATAGAACTTTTGGTCGAAGAGCTGCTTGACGTCCTCGAGAAAGGTGAAGGGCCGTTTGCCCGCTTCGACGCGTTTTTGCGTCTCATAGACCCCTTTGACGTTTGCCGCATACAGCGCGAGATAAAGGATGAGCATGATGACGGAGAGGATGCCCGTGATGAGCATCAGGACGGAATCGTCGCCCTCGATGCCGTACCACGGGTTTGCCTCCACCGTTCCCAGCGTAAAGAGCCCGAACAGGTCTGCGGCGCCCACCAAAATGAAGTAAGCGAAAAATCCCGCCTGGATCAGGAGATAGAGGGCGCCCTTTGCCCACTGTTTATACATCATCTGCCCCGTTCCCATCAGGAACATGGAGCAGGCGACGCGGAAGTTCCCGTGCGTTACGATCTCCGAGAACCCCGCCCATTTTTTCTTGACCGCGCCCGCGAATTGGCCAAGCCACCGCGGCGCGCTCCCTTCTGCTGCCTTGTTGACGTTCTTTTCCATATCCTCCTCCTTTAACTGAGCGTATGGATGGCGCTGTAAATATCCTCATCGAGCTTTTTCATCGCCGCGATGAGTTTGTCGTCCGTGTCGTAGGCCGTGCCGTTTGCGAGGCCGTCCTCCGCGATAAAGCGCAGAAGGCTCCCGAGGCTTGCCCATACCTGCGTCATGGCGCGCTCGCCCGGCATGATATAGATGCGGCCGTTCAGAAGATCGTCAAAAACATCTTCCGCAACGCCGCCCTTTTCTTCCACGACGTCCGCACGGGCGGAAACGATGCCCAGAAGTTCGCACCGCCGCGCGATCCATTCCTTGCGCGAGGCAAATTCCAAAAACGCAAGCGCTGCGTTGGGTGCCTTTGTGTACGAGCTGATGGCATAACCGTTGATGCCGCCCATGACGGTCATGTCCATTGTCTCGCCCTCGCGGTCATAAAGATCTCCGCTCACAGGGAGGGCGGGCACTTTGGTCATGACGAGATTTTCCCGCACATAGGCGTCCACCTCTACCTCCGTCCAGTCACGGTGCGTGCGGCTCCAGGAGGAGGCAAAGTTTTCCACGAACGATTCATAGACGTCGGGCGTCGTCATCGTTGCGAAATAGGTGCCGTTGCCGAGAAGTTCATAGGCGGAAGTCGTGATGGTGTCGTCCGCGCAGTTGTTGTCCATGATGGCTGCAAGCTGGCGGATGATGCGCGCGCCCTTATACGATTCGCCCGCGGAGAGCCCGATGTCCTCCGTATCGAACGCGCCCGTCTCGTCCTTCCCGAAGATATAGCCGCCGTAGGAGAGGAAATATCCTGCGGCAAAGTACTGATCGTTCAAAGACTTCATATAGCCGAACTTCGTACCGTTGGAGGAGGCTTTGATCTCAGCGGAAAAAGCGTAAAGATCCGCCCAGTTTTCCACCATGTCGGGGACACCGTTCTTGTCGTCGTCCCATTCCTCCTGCCAGTTTTCGGGGAGCAGGTCTTTGCGGTAGTAGAGAAGGGGCTCCTGCACGTTGACGGGAACGGCGAAGGTGTACTCCGCCTCTCCCATCTGCATCCGATAGGCATCCCAGGCCTCTTTGGGGATCTGAGAATAGGCTTCCATCTCTTCGACGGGAAGGGGCTGGATGTGCTTGTTGAGCGCATAGCGCATGAGGACGTCGTTCGCCTGATAGACGACATCGGGTCCGTACCCCGCAGGGCCGAGCTTTTCGAGGTCGGTATAGGCGCCCATGTTGGCGTCCACCGCCTTAATGCCGTATTGCGCATATTCTTCGTTGAAGGCATTGAGAAGCTCGTCAAGATACCCCGTCTCCTTCGCCGTATCGTTGTCGAGGATCTGCAAGGTCACATTTTCTTCCAGAACGCCTGTAAAACGTTCCTGCGCTTCCTGATCCTCCCGCTGCAGCCCGAGTACCCCGAAGGTCGTCATGACCGCGATGACTGCGAGCGCATGGGCAAGGAACAACGCGATCGTCTTTGTCATATCATCCCTCCCCGATCTTTTCGATCATAAATGTGTATTGATTGAGGACGCTTTCCGCGTTCGCCAGAATGAGTCTATCGGTCAGCGGCTGCGCTTTCCCGAAATTGACGGTGAGCCGCAGTTTGTTCGTTTCGCCGCGCTCCAGAAAGAAGAGATCGCCTTCCGCCCATATTTTTGCCTTCGTCCCGTGCAGGGCGGCGCTTTCCCGTTTCAAAGCGGCAAGCCGCTGCACGAGCCGCCAAAGGGGCGGCCGTTCCTCCGCGCGCGCCCAGTCCATCGTGCGGCGGCAGTCGGGGTCGTACCCGCCCTCCATGCCGATCTCCGTGCCGTAATAGATGCACGGCGCGCCGACAAAGAGATAGAGAACGGCGAGCGCGCATCCGAGTTTTTGAATATCGCCCCCGACCTGCGTCAAAAAGCGGTGCGTATCGTGGCTGTCCAACAGATTTAGCATCATGCCGTTGACGGTATCGGTGTTGCGCATCAGAAGCTCGTTGAGCTTTTCCGCGAAGCCCGTAGCATCGAGCGTTCCGAACGCAAACGCATCGAGGCACGCCTTGGTAAAGGCGTAGTTCATGATGCTGTCATACTGATCGCCCCGGAGATAGGGGTTGGCGTCGTGCCAGTTTTCGCCGATGATGACGCACGCTCCGTTTTCCGCCTTGACGGCGGCGCGGAATTTGCGCCAGAAATCGTGCGAGACTTCGTCCGAAACATCCAGCCGCCAGCCGTCCACGCCGTACTCCTTCATATAGTGCAGCGCCACGCCGATGAGGAAGTGCTGCACCTCTTTTTGAGAAGTGTTCCACTTGGGCATATAGTCGCAGGCGGCAAAGCATTGATAGTTGACTTTTTGCCTGTCGACCTTGTCTCCGTCGATGAGAAACCAGTCGAAATAGCGGGAAGCCTTCCCGTTTTGCAGCACGTCGCGGAATTGTAAGCACCGTTCGCTGACGTGGTTGAATACGGCATCCAGGACGACGTGAAATCCCGCCTCGTGCGCCGTTTGCATGAACTTACGGAAGTCTTTCTCTCCGCCGAACATCTCATCGATCGCAAAGTAATCTTGGGTGTCGTATTTATGATTGCTCACCGACTCAAAGACGGGCGTCAGATAGAGCGCGTTGACGCCCAGCTCATGGAGATAAGGCAGCTTTTTCGTAATGCCTTTGAGATCTCCGCCCGCAAAGCTCTTGGGCGTCGGCAATTCTCCCCACGGAAGCGTAATATAGGAATCGTCCTTTTCTTGGTTGCCGCGGAAGAAGCGGTCGATGAAGATCTGATAAAACCGCGCATCCTGCATCCATTGCACGGGGCGATGGATGTCCGCCGCGTTGAGATAAGCGATCTGGAAGGCGTTGTAATAGCTCAGATCGAAGGCGAAATGTTCCGAAAGCCCGTCCTCCGAATAATAGTAGGTCTTTCTCCTCTCCCGGATGCGAAAGACATAGACAAGGCGCACGTCGGAAAGCTCCAGCTCCGCCGTATAATAGTTAAAAAGGCGGTCGGAACAGCAAAGGCGCATGGCTTTTTCGCGGCGCTTTCGGGCAAAATCATACTTTCCGCCGTAGAGTACCGAAACTTCCGGGGTATCCTCCTTTGCCGTCCTCAGCCGCAGCGCCACGCTGTTTTCGGAGAGGGCATAGGCGTACTGCGACTCCGGTTTATGATACATTGCCTGTTCTTGCATACGTTTGCTCCAGATCGGAAGAGCACACGT
>URMI01000115.1 GCA_900548845.1 uncultured Clostridia bacterium
CTTTCATTGTATGTCTATCTTCTCCTCCAGCAAGCGGCGCTCTTTTTCGATATAGTTTTGCAATTCTTCCTCTGTAGGCAGCGTGAACTGATACTTTGAGGCAAAAATATTCTTTTTGTCGTTCAGTACCGAATATTTTACAATGGCTTCGCTCTTTTCGGAACAAAGGATAATACCGATCGTAGGATTATCGTCTTCGTTTTTATAGAGCGCATCGAACATGCGGATATAGCTGTCCATTTGCCCGATATCCTGATGCGTGAGCTTGCCGATCTTCAAATCTATCAGCACATGGCACTTCAATATGCTGTTGTAGAAAACGAGGTCGAGATAGAAATCTTCGTCATCATAACGCATCCGCTTTTGACGGGTAACAAAACAGAACCCTTTGCCGAGTTCCAGCAAAAAGTGCTGCAAATTGTCTATCAGCGCCTGTTCGAGCTTGGATTCGCGCAGAGCGGGATATTCATTTAGTCCCAAAAATTCCAAGACATAAGGGTCTTTTATAAACTCCTCTGTAGGAACAGCACTCAGCTTTTCTTTGGCTTCCGCGACGACGGGCTCTTTGTTGCGGCTCATCAAAAGCCTGTCATAATAAAGCGTGGAAATTTGTCTGTCGAGCTGCCTGACAGACCACCCTTCGGAGGCGGCTTCCCGAATATACCAATTGCGCGGCTCGGCGTTTTCCACGCGCAAAACGGTGCGGTAATGCGACCACGTCAATTCGGTACACACTGTGTTCCAATTCGGGAAAGCGAGATAGAAGGCTCGCATATTGCGAAGATTCCGCTCATCAAATCCCTTGCCGAAGTCTGCGGTCAGCCTTTTTGAAAGTTCGGAGATCAAGCGTGCGCCGTAATCTGCCCTCTCATCGCCGCCTTGCTGCTCGACGATATTTTTGCCGATCTGCCAATACGCCATCACCATCGCGGCATTTGTAGTTTTATAAACCTGTCCGCGCGCGGATTCGAGTATACTTTTGATTTGGCTATAAAATTTGATGTCAATGAGTTCATTCATTTGCTTTATCTCCGAGCAATGTTGTAATTTTACTTCAAAAGCGCAGGATCGATCTTCTTTTCGCGGAAATAAACTTCCCTGTCTTTCTCGCCGATGGGGCGAATGACCCGGCAGGGAACGCCGAGCGCCACAACGTTTTCGGGGATATCCTTCGTCACGACGCTCCCCGCGCCGATGACGCTCCCCTTCCCGATCGTCACGCCGGGCAGCACGATGACCCCCGCCCCCAGCCAGCAGCCCTCGCCGATGCAAATGGGCGCGTTGTACTGATACCCCTTTTCTCGAAGCTTGGGAAGGACGGGATGCGCCGCCGTCGCAAGCACGACGTTGGGCCCCATCATCACGTTGTCGCCCACGTCGATGAAGGTATCGTCGACGAGCGTCAGATCAAAATTCGCATACACGTTTTTGCCGAAGCGGCAGTGCGCGCCGCCCCAGTTCGCATGCAGCGGCGGCTCGATGTAGCAGCCCTCGCCGATCGAAAAAAACATCTCTTTGAGGAGCCGCGCCCGCTTCTCCCCTTCCGAAGGCCGCGTCGCGTTGTAGTCGTAAAGCTTTTCCAGGCACGCCGTCTGCTCCTTCATGATCTCCTCATCCCCGGGAAGATACAGCTCCCCCGTGTGCAGTTTCTCGCGCTCTTTCATGGACCACTCCTTGCGTTTTTTGCTATTTTACCGCACTTCCCCCGCATTTGTCAAGAAAGATCTCCTTCAGCCAGACGGCAACTACGGAAGCGAACCCGTGGCAGCAGGAGGCAGTCGGTTCGTTGTTCTCCCACAGCGTGCCCGTGCGCTGAGCCATATCAAGATAGCAGTCCTTGATCTCGCGAAGGAGCTGCTCTTTTCTTTCCTCGCGCGCCAGGACGGAAAGGCGAAGAACGTTCCCGATGAAGGCATTGGAAGGCCAAAGAGAGGGATATTTCTCCTGAAGAAGGGCGCGGCTCCCTTCGAACATGCGCTCAAACAGCGCGGGATGGCTCTTTTGATCGGCAATGCCGAAGAAGAAGGCATAGTATTGGCAGGTCTCGGAAGTATTCTCCGTCCGCACAAGCACGCCTTCCCTTCGCACGGCGTTGTCCGCAAAGAACGTGCCGTTGAAGCTCTGCTCCCGCACGCGCTCCGCCACTTTTCCCCCTTTTTCGAGGAGCTTTTTCTCGCCGTACAGTTCCCCCGCCGCTTGGAGCGCCGCCGAGTAGAGCATATTGGAAGGATAGTTGACGCCCTCCGTGAAGTCGTTCGCCCTGCTCCACTCCACGAACACCCAGCCGCCGACGTCCTCCAAAAGCCCGTCCTCATTCTCGAAAGGATGCAGAAACTCAAAGAGCCGCATCACCTTGCCGCGGAAGAGGCGGACAAGTTCCTCATCTCCCGAGCGGGCAAGGTATTCCCTGAGCTCGAGCACCAGCCAGAGCGCCCAGTTGGCGATATAAGAGCCGTCGAAGTGATCGGAAGGATAGCACTGCGGCAGCATCCCGAAGGGCTGGCAAGGAACAGGCTCGGGCGCTAAGAGATAGGCGCGCAGAAGGTTGCGCTCCACGCAGTTCTTCCCCGTCAGGGCATGCTCCGCCTGCGCCGTAAAATAACTGTCGCACAGCCACCCGCTGCGCTCGCGGGAGGGGCAGTCGGTCAAGACATCGACGGCGTTCTGCGCAAACGTCTCTTTTGCAGCCTGAAAGATGCGCTCCGCCTCCTCGTCGGGAAGAGCAGGAAATTCCTTCACATCGGGGTTTTCGTAGGAAAGCAGCACGGGCGCTTCCGCCTCGGCATCCCCGAAGACGACGGCTTTCACATACATCATCGTATAGGGTTCGAAGGAAAGCAGCTCATACTCCCCGGGCGCAAGCGTAAATTTCAGCGCATTGACGGCACACATCCGCCACGGGAGGATGGGATGCAGCTCATCAAAGAGGAGATAGACGGCCGCTTTCCCCTTCGCTCTCACATGCAGCGAAACAAACCCCGTCTTGTTGCAGGGGAAGGCGTACTCCCGCCATTTCCCCGCACCGCCGTCAAAGGCGATCGTCTGGATCTCGCGGAGAAGATGCAGCGTAAGCTCCTCCTTTGCAAAGCCGTCCGCCTTCCAGCGGTTGCCCTTATAAAACCACACGTCGTCGTAATATTGTTCGGGCGCTTGGATGCGCGCCTTCCCCCCCCCCACGACGCGCTCCGCCGCTACGGGCGCATACGTCGGCTCCGAAAGCCCGCTTTCAAGAAGCTCCGGCCCATTCACGGGCACAGTTTCCGCCGAAGGGAAGCGCCCCGCCCCGAGATAGAACGCAGAGCGCCCTTCCTTCATCTCGTAAGCTTCGGCAAAGGTGCGCTGCATGGAGTACTTTTCGATCTTCTGCACGCGGTCGTCCAGATGAAAACAGGCAAAATCGTCCGTCGAATAAGAGGGCGCGCCGTCCATTCCTTCGAGTTCCGCCCCGAAGAAGGGCTGCTGCAGGATGATATAGTAGGAATTGACGTTGTACGCCGCCGCTTCCACGACGAGGAAATTCTCTTCCCGTTCGGCGCAGAGCGTCCTCTCGTGCACGAGCGCATATCCGTGCGCCGTGCGCATGGGCCCGTAGCCCAGGAATTCCCCGTTGAGAAAGATGCACCAGCAATTGGCAGCCGCCATCCTGAGCACATACTTCCCCTTTGCGATGCGCGCACGGAAGGCGGCCGTCATATTTTTCTCCTGCAAAAATTCTTTGGCAAACACAAACTTCATACGGCATCCTCGCCGCCCCGAACCCTACCTCGGGGCTTTTTTTGTCAGTGTATCATACTTTTTTGCCGCCTCTTGCAAGATCGCCGCCTTTATGCCATAAAATTGACCTGATTTGAAAAGGAGCCCGCTGCAAGGCGGACTCCTTTTCGGAACTTGTATTTGATTCAGAACGTATATTCTCCCGCCGAAACGGTCTCCTTCCTTCCGTCGGGGAGCACGATCTCTGCCGTCGTGTTGGAAGGCACGCGGACGGTATATTTCCAGCCCTTTTCCGTTTTCTCCCAGCCCGAGAACACTTTGCCGTAAACGCTCAGATATTCCGTCTTCGCAAAGGTGAAGTGTCCGCCGGGGCGGGGCGCGATCGTAAACTTGTTCTCGCCCGCCACTTGGATGCCGCACATTTCGGAGAACACCCACTCGCACAGCGCGCCTTTGGAATAATGGTCGCGCGAGTCGGTGCCTTCCCAGCCTTCCCAGATGGTATTGGCGCCCGCCTTGACCATATACAGCCAGCCGGGCATCTCCTCGCTTTCGAGAAGGCGGTAAGCGTATTCGGTGTCCATCTCCGAAAGCACATAGAGGATGAAGGGCGTCGACAAGAAGCCGGTATTCAGCCTCCAGCGATAGTTTTCGAGCGCCTTCAAAAGACGGTCTTTTGCGTACTTTTCCTGCCCCTTATCGAGAAGACGCAGATAGAGCGGCCGCACGAGCTTCGCCTGACGGTCGGTATCGAGCGAGAACTTCTTGCCCGAAACGAGCTTCCGATAGCCCGTCCTCGCCCGCTCCGCATACTTTTTGTAGTACGCTTCGTCCTCTTTCTTCCCGAGGGCGGCAGCGATCTTCTCCATCCGCTCCAGAAGCAGCACGACGTACGCCGTCGATTCCTCGGGATGCGGGCTGACGAAATCGGAAATGGCGAAAGGATGCACATCGGCGGGCTCCGACCACTCGCCGTAAGATTGACCATAGTTGCAGATATACTTGCGGTACTTGAGCCCGACGCCCGTCGGCAAAGAAGTGAGATAATGCTTCCCGAGCG
>URMI01000116.1 GCA_900548845.1 uncultured Clostridia bacterium
GAGTTCAGACGTGTGCTCTTCCGATCTGCAGGTAGGGCAGCCGGTGTGCTTCTCAAGCTCTGCAACGAGCGCCGCTGCCGTCTTCTTGCTGCCTTCGGCGTCGTTCATGTTCTCGATCCACGCCTCGCAGGCAGCCTTGCCCTCGGCGTTCTCGGAAGCCCAGACTTCTGCAAGCTTTGCGACCTTATCCTTGAGGGTCTCTCTCCTTGCCTTGTAAGCAAGGTTCATGCCGTAGCCGAACTCTGCGTTGTCTTCGAAGAGGGAGTTTGCCCATGCGGGGCCGTGGCCCTGCTTGTTGACGGTGTAGGGGCAGGTAGGGGAGGAGCCGCCATAGATGGACGAGCAGCCCGTCGCGTTCGCGATGATCATCCTGTCGCCGAAGAGCTGGGTGACGACCTTGACGTAAGGCGTCTCGCCGCAGCCTGCGCACGCGCCGGAGAACTCGAAGAGCGAAGGGGTGAACTGGCTCTTCTTGACGTCTGCCATCTTGACTTCGGAGAGGTCGACTTCGGGCAAATCGACGGCGTACTCCCAATTTGCGGCTTCCTTGACTTCGAGCTCTGCAAACGGGGTCATGACGAGCGCCTTGTTGCCCTTCATGCCGGGGCAGACCTCTGCGCACACGCCGCAGCCCATGCAGTCGAGCGGGGAGACCTGCATACGGAACTCATAGCCCTTGATGCCGGTCGCGGGCTTGGTGTCGAAGTCTGCGGGCTTCTCTGCGCCTTCCGCAACGAGGGCGGGACGGATGCAGGCGTGCGGGCAGACGAAGGAGCACTGGTTGCACTGCACGCAGTTTTCCTTCACCCACTTGGGCACCATGACGGCGACGCCGCGCTTTTCGAACTTGGTCGTGCCGGTGGGGACGGAACCGTCCGCATTGAAGGCGGAGGAAGGCAGCTTATCGCCTTCGAGCGCGAGGATGGGCGCGATGACGTTCTTGAAGTAGTCGTTGTCCGCAAGCTTGATCATCTCGGCGCCTTCCGTCGTCGTTGCCCACGATTCGGGGATGTCGATCTGGACGAGGTGTTCTTTTGCGGAGTCGATCGCGTTGTAGTTCATCTGCACGACGGCGTCGCCCTTTCTCGCGAAGGACTTATACGCCATCTTCTTCATGAGGTCGACCGCCTCGGTGTAGGGCATGATCTGCTCGTTGATGAGGAAGAACGCCGACTGCAAAATGGTGTTCGTCCTGCCGCGGAGACCGAGCTTCGCCGCAATGGAAATGGCGTCGATGACATACAGCTTCGCGTGCTTCTTTGCGAGGGTATTCTTGACCTTGGCGGGCAGGTTGGCCTCGAGCTCTTCGATGCTCGTCCAGGGAGCGTTGAGGAGGAAAGAACCGCCGTCCTTCAAATCGCTGACCATGTCGTAGCGGATGATGTAGGAGGGGTTGTGGCAGGCGATGAAGTCCGCCGCGTCGATGAGGTACTCGCTCTGGATGGGCGTCTTGCCGAAGCGGAGGTGGGAGACGGTGATGCCGCCCGACTTCTTCGAATCATAGAAGAAGTATGCCTGCGCGTACATATCGGTGTGGTCGCCGATGATCTTGATGGAGTTCTTGTTCGCGCCGACCGTGCCGTCCGAGCCGAGGCCGTAGAACTTGCACGAGGTGGAGCCTGCGGGCGCTGCGTCGAACTTCTCGGAGAAGTCGAGCGAGGTGTTCGTCACATCCTCGTAGATACCGACGGTGAAGTGGTTCTTAGGCGTTTCCTTTTCGAGGTTCTTGTAGACGGAGAGCACCATCGAGGGGTTGAACTCCTTGGAGCCGAGGCCGTATCTGCCGCCGACGACGGTGATGTCCTTCATGCCGTGCTCGAGGAGCGCGGTGCAGACGTCGAGATAGAGGGGCTCGCCGAGGGAGCCGGGCTCCTTGGTACGGTCGAGGACAGCCATCTTCTTGCAGCTTGCGGGGATGGCCTTCACGAAGGCTTCGGAGACGAAGGGGCGATACAGGCGGACCTTGATGAGGCCGTATTTCTTGCCCATCGCGTTGAGCTTGTTGATGGACTCTTCCACCGTCTCTGCGCCCGAGCCCATGATGACGACGACTTCCTCTGCATCGGGAGCGCCGACATAGTCAAAGAGGTGATAGCTTCTGCCCGTGAGTGCGGAAACCTCGTCCATCATCTCCTGCACGATGGCGGGAGCGGCGAGATAGTAGCTGTTCGCGGTCTCGCGGTTCTGGAAGTAGGTGTCGCCGTTCTGCGCGGTACCCTTCTGGATGGGGTGCTCGGGGTTGAGCGCTCTTGCGCGGAAGTCGGCAATGTCCTTTTCAAGGCCCTTCTTGTCGACGATCGCCTTCATTTCCTCATAGGAGATGACGTCGATCTTGGAAACTTCGTGCGAGGTGCGGAAGCCGTCGAAGAAGGAGATGAAGGGAACGCGCGCACGGAGGGTGGAAAGGTGCGCGACGAGGGCGAGGTCCATGACTTCCTGCACCGAGCAGGAGGAGATCATGGCAAAGCCCGTCTGGCGGCAAGCCATGACGTCGGCATGGTCGCCGAAGATGTTCAGAGAGTGTGCGGCGAGCGCGCGCGCCGAAACGTGCATGACCATAGGCAGAAGTTCGCCCGAGATCTTGTACATATTGGGGATCATGAGAAGGAGCCCCTGAGAAGCGGTGTAGGTCGTCGTCAGCGCGCCTGCGGAGAGCGAGCCGTGCACGGCGCCCGCAGCGCCGCCCTCGGACTGCATCTCTGCGATGCGGAGCTTCTGTCCCCACATGTTCACTCTGCCCTGGGTGGCCCACTCATCCGCGGACTCCGCCATGGGCGAGGAAGGCGTGATGGGGTAGATGGCCGCTACTTCCGAGAAGGCGTAAGCGACGTGGGAGGCGGCGGTATTGCCGTCGATTGTCATTTTAGTCATCCTAAAACCTCCATAAATATTAAAGAATTCAGCGATTTGGGCACGCGAAAAGGCAGGCGCCTTTGCGTCACCGTCTTTATTATAGCCGCTTTCCCGCGTGAAGTCAAGGCACATTTTCAAAAAAACAACAGGAAAGTACAGATTTCTTTGTCCGCTCACGTCATTTGCCGCGAAATTTCATTTCCTCCGCGCTTTCGGTTGTAAAATTTTGCCCCGTTTGGTATAATAGAAAAAAACTTCGGGCGAGAGGAACACTATGTTACAGGTCACGGGCGTCAGCCTGCAATACGGCAGCAAAAAACTCTTCGAGGACGTCAACCTCAAATTCACGGCGGGCAACTGCTACGGCATCATCGGCGCCAACGGCGCGGGGAAGAGTACCTTTTTGAAGGTGCTCTCGGGCGAGATCGAACCCAACAAGGGCGAGGTGACTTTGGGCAAGAACGAGCGCATGAGCGTACTCGCGCAGAACCAGAATAAATACGACTTCGAGACGGTTTTAAGGACGGTCATGCTGGGGCACAAGCGCCTCGTCGAAGTGATGGACGAAAAGGACGCGCTCTACGCGCACGCCGAATTCACCGAAGAGGACGGCGTGCGGGCGGCGGAGCTCGAGAGCGAGTTTGCCGAGCTCGGCGGCTGGGAAGCGGAGAGCGAGGCGGAAACGCTTCTCAATGAGCTCGACATCCCCTCCGAATATCACTATCTGCAGATGGGCGAGCTCGACGCAAAGCAGAAGGTGCGGGTGCTGCTTGCACAGGCGCTCTTCGGAAACCCCGACGTGCTGCTTCTGGACGAGCCCACCAACAACCTCGACTTAAAGACGGTGCGCTGGCTGGAGAACTATCTCCTCGATTTCGAGAACACCATCATCATCGTCTCGCACAACCGCCACTTCCTCAACAAGGTCTGCACGCACATCTGCGACGTCGACTACGGCAAGATCAACCTCTTCCTCGGCAACTACGACTTCTGGTATCAGACTTCCCAGCTCATGGCGCGCCAGCAGAAGGACGCTAACAAGAAGGCGGAGCAGCGCGCCGCCGAACTCAAGGAGTTCATCGCCCGCTTTGCGGCGAATGCGAGCAAGTCCCGCCAGGCGACTTCCAGAAAGAAGGAGCTCGAAAAGCTCACCATCTCCGATTTCAAGCCCTCCCTGCGCAAGTATCCCTTCATCGACTTCAAGTACGAGCGCGAGATCGGCAACGACATCCTCACCGTCGAAGGGCTCACCAAGAAGGGGTATTTCGAAAACGTCTCCTTCACCATACAGAAGGGGGATAAGATCGGCATTTTGTGCGATAAATCCACCTCCGTCACCATGCTCTACGACATCCTGACGGGCAAGGAAGAGCCCGACGAAGGCACCGTCAAGTGGGGCAAGACCATCTCTTACTCCTACTTCCCGCAGAACAATTCCGAATATTTCGACGGCTGCTCTTTAACGCTCGTGCAGTGGCTCTCGCAGTTCTCCAAAGATCACTATGAGGAGTACCTGCGCGGCTGGCTGGGGCGCATGCTCTTTTCGGGCGAGGAAGCTTTGAAAGAAGCGAAGGTGCTCTCGGGCGGCGAGAAAGTGCGCTGTATGCTCGCCAAGATGATGCTCGAAGGGGGGAACTTCCTCATTTTCGACGAACCGACCAACCACCTCGACCTCGAATCTATCACCTCGCTCAACAACGGGCTCACCGCCTTCAAGGGCTGCATGCTTTTGACGTCGCACGACCAGGAGCTCATGAACACCGTATGTAACCGCATCATCGTGCTCGACGGCACCAAGGTGTACGATAAGAGCATCACCTTCGACGAATATCTCGACGCCGCGGAAGCGTAAGAGCGGCATCTCCGGTCG
>URMI01000117.1 GCA_900548845.1 uncultured Clostridia bacterium
AATCGGGATTGTGCAGTTCCTCCCAAAGCCCGAGAAAGACGATCGTATTTTTATTCCGCAACCAACTGTACACGATAAAACGCGGATCTTCGGGGTTTTTATATCTGGCAATATCGGTAAGACAGATGAAGTCGCCCGTGTCGATTTTCTTGTAGCGGACGTCTATATCCTTGACGGTGATTTTATCCATGATGCGTTTCTCCTTTCTCTTCAAATGTAATGCCGTGCTTTTCGCAGAAGTCGTTGAACCTGCCGAGAGAGACGATCTGCGGCTCGATCCCTTTGCTTTCCCACCGATTGACGGTGGCAAACGATACGCCGATCTCCTTTGCAAGTTGCGCTTGACTTAGATATAGCTTCATTCGCACATGCTTGACTTTGTCTGCAAAAGTCATAAATTTACCTCAATGACGTTATATAACATATTGTAGCACAAATCGACACATAAAGCAAGGGGTATATTGAATTTTTAGCAGACAAAAATACAAGACCTTATTCCGAAAAAAGGTGGCTTTCCGCCTTATTTCGGAGTACAGATAAGAGGAAACAGAAGGCGATGAACAAAATCCAACGCACAAAAGAACGGCAGCCCGGATGAGCTGCCGTTTGACCTTGTTCCGAATGGCTTTTTCATGTTTCCCTTATGTTACCTGCCCCGTCGGGCCGGTGGGGCCGATGATGCCCGTGGAACCTGTGGAGCCCGTTGTACCCGAGCAGCAGGGATAGACGATCGTCTTATACGTCTGATTGACGCAGACGCAGGGCCAGCAGCCGCATACGGGGCAATGCTGATAAAATGGCATAATCATACCTCCTCTTGTGTCGGCGGCATGGATATCCGCCCACTATCCATTGTATGGAGGACGCCTCGCCCGCTGCCACACCCCTCCGCTCATGACGCCGTTCAAGCCGCGCCTCATACGCCCCGCCAACGCCCGCAGCCGCCATCCTGCAAACCGCGCCGCGGCAAGCCCCCTGCCCCTGCCTAAGCTCCTCTTTTTTGGCAAAGTGCCCAAAAATCGTGAAGAGGTCTTGCGCGCGCACGAAAAATGCATTATAATATCCGAAAACAGCAAAAGGAGAACATCATGCAGCAAGTACTCACCCTCAACGAAGCGCAAAAACGTCAGGCTCACCTGCTATCTCTATGACAGAAGCCCCGAATACACCAACCTCGACGTCCGACCCGCCATCCTCGTCATCCCGGGCGGCGGATACCACATGTGTTCCGACCGTGAGGCGGAACCCATCGCCCTTGCGTTTGCGGCGGCGGGCTTCCACGCCTTCGTGCTCCGCTACAGCCTGCATCACGTCAAGCCCTGGCCCGCGCCCCTTGCGGACTACGAACAGGCGATGGAGACCATCCTCGCCCATGCGGAAGAATGGGGCGTCGACAAAGAGCGCATCGCCGTCGTCGGCTTCTCGGCGGGCGGGCATCTCGCCGCGTGCGCCGCGACCATCGCAGCACACAAACCCGCTGCCGCCATCCTCGGCTATGCCGTGCTCACCGCCCAAACTTCCGATCAGTGCGTGGAGGGGCTCCCTGCGCCCGTCGACCTTGTCGATGCCGACACGGCGCCCTGTTTCCTCTTTGCGACGCGGACGGACAACGTCGTCCCCATCAGAAACACGCTCGCCTTCGAGCAGAAGCTCGACGAAAACGGCATCTCGTTCGAGAGCCACATCTATTCCTACGGCCCGCACGGCTTCGGCAACGGCGGCGCCATCTACAACCAGCCTCCCCTCTGCCCCCGTGCGGAAACGTGGATGGAGGACAGCATCTGCTGGCTATCCGAGCTGTGGGGCGCGCGCACCTTCGAAGGCTACGCTTCCCCCAAATTCGGGCGCGTCTATCGGGGAGACAAGCAGGCATACCTTTCCGCAGACTGCAGCTACCGTCACCTCGCAGCGCAGCAGGGAAAGGCGCAGGAGATCTTAAAAGCGGTATTTGAGCGCGTCGAGACGGGCATGCGGTCCAACGTCCCCTCTTCGACGATGAAGATGCTCGAAGGCTGGACGCTCAGGGAGCTCCTGCCCCTCATCGGCTTCACGAAAGAGGAGATCGACGCCTTCGACGAACAGCTCAGGGCGGTCAAAAACGCGCTTTGAACGGCTTTGAACGCCTCTGAACAGCGTCAAAAAGAAGAAACGCCCGAGAGGCCATTCTCGGGCGCAGCATCAAAAAAAGCCGCGGGGCGATATCCTTAGGCGGAATGCATCAAAAAGCGGCCGAACTACGGCCGCTTTTTTTAATTGGTGTTTTTGAGTTCGCGCGTCGAGACCTCGTCCGCCGTGTAGTGTTCGAGATAGTCAAAGAGCGCATCCGCATCAGTGAAGATCTTGTACATCTCGTGGCAGGCTTCCGCCATGAACTTCTTTTCGGACATCTCGTGCATGAACGCTTCGAGCGTATCGTAATACCCGTTCAGGTTATAAAAGGCGATGGCCTTCGTGTGCCGCCCGAGCTGCTTCAAGGTGATGACCTCGAAGAACTCCTCCAACGTGCCGATGCCGCCCGGCACGATGATGAAGGCGTCGCAGTCGTCCTCCATCGTCGTCTTGCGCTCTGCCATCGTCTCGGTAAAGGTGAGCTTATCGCACTCGCTGAAGATGCTTTCGAGGCGCTCTTCGCGGAAGAAGTTGGGGATGACGCCGTGGATATACCCCCCGCCGCGCTTGGTGCCGCGCGCCGTAGCGCCCATGAGCCCCGAACCGCCCGCGCCAAAGACGAGCGAATGCCCGCGGCGCGCCATCTCTTCCGTGAGGCGCTCCACCTCATCGATATAACATTGGTCGATGGCGGCGCTCGCCGCCCCGAAAACACAGATCTTCATAAAATTCCTGCTCCTTATCCGTAGAGCCGTCCGCACCGCAGGGCACGAAACCGCCTCCCCTTTATTATACGGACATTTCGCAAAAAGTCAAGGGGAGGCGGAAAATTAGTACGCCGAAGCTCAAAAGACAAGATCGAGAAGGGAGAGATACTCCCGATATGCCGAAGAATCCCGAAGCAGAGTCAGCCTTTCGGCTATGCCGCGGTAATACCATTCCTGCTTGTTCTTATCCTTTTGATGGAACGCAAGCCAAAGGGCATCCCCTTTTTCGAGAAAAGAACGGAAAATGGAACGCAGATTGGAAAGTTTATCGGAAAGCACGAGGATCTGTTCCTCTCGACCCGCCGAAGAGAGCGCATCGAGCGTCTCCTGCTTACGCAGTTCCCAGGTATCGGCGGGAGGAAGCCCCTCCCGCTTATTCTCGCTGTCAAAGAGCACAAGAGAAGCGACGCGTTCGCCGAACTCTTCCCGAAGCTCCCCGGCGGTAACGGGGGTATCCTCCACCGTATCATGCAAAACGGCGGCGCAAAGCACATCCTCATCCTCGGTCAAAGACGAAGCGATGACGGCGGCCTCCATCGGGTGTACGATATAGGGCGTCCGGGAACCCTTGCGCGTCATGCCGGCGTGGGCATTCACTGCAAAACAAATAGCTCTTTCAAAACGGCTTTGCTTCATTCTTCCGCCTCCTCTCCATTAAGCAGCTTTGCAAACGGGATGAGCGCACGCGCCTCCCTTGTGCGAAGATAAGCTTCATCGAGCTCCTCGGGGCCGAAACGAAACCTGTCGAGCGCATCGGCATCCTTAAAAATGCGATAGAGACGGATGACATTTTCCGCCGCATCGGGAAAGTTGCTGCGGATCGCTGCCTCCCCTTCCCGATCGTGACGGTCATGATATGCCATGATGAAGAAGACGCGCTCATCGAATTTGAGCCCGAGCGCTCCGCAAACACAACGGTACTTGTCTGCAGCGCGCTGCCCGTGTCCGACGTCCCTGCCGTCATCGAAGCGGCAGCAGTCATGAAAGACCGAGGCCGCCGAAAGCACTTCCCGCTGCTGCTGTGTGAGCGCACTTTTCTTTGCAAGGAGATGGGTAAACAGCAGCACCCGCGCACAATGATCTTTGGCGTGGCATGCGCTATCCTCGTGAAGGAACGGAACGCGTTCATACAAAAAATCGCGCCAACGTTCATATTCCCTTTGTTCCGAAGGAGTAAGATAACACTTCATGGCTCCATGATAGCAGAGCGAGCATAAAATGTCAAGCGGGCAGATCATGGAGCAATCTTGTTCGGAAAGACCAAAAACAAATACTATGCCTGACATAGAAATGCGGTTTTGAGGCGTTTACATAGTACTATGCGTGATATAATTCGGCGATTTTCCTCAAAATAGTCGCAAAAACAGCGAAGTGACGCATAAAATGTGGGCGAGGTGGCATATGAGTACCCTTTCCCTCTGCATGATCGTAAAAGACGAAGAAACCGTCCTTGAACGCTGTCTGGAAAGCGTTCGGGAGCTTTTTGACGAGATCGTCGTCATCGATACGGGCTCTGTTGACCGCACGCGGGAGATCGCACTCTCCTTCGGCGCTTTCGTCTACGATTTCCCCTGGCGGGACGACTTTTCGGCCGCCCGCAACTTTTCCTTTTCCAAGGCGACGGGCAACTATCTCTTCTGGATGGACGCCGACGACGTCCTCCCTCCCCCATCGCGCGAACGCTTTCCCGCCCTCCGCGCCTTTCTCGAAGCGGAACGGCCCGACACACTCTTTCTTCCTTACGAGTGCATGGGGCAGGACGATGCGCCCTCTCTTGTCTTCCGCCGCGAGCGCATCCTCCGCCGCTGCCCCATG
>URMI01000118.1 GCA_900548845.1 uncultured Clostridia bacterium
GCGGCCCGTGTGGGCCGCCGCGGCGTTTTTCTGAAAATCATGCTTCGGGGGTGGCGCGGACGATCTCGCGCGAGGAGGTGATGACGGAGAAGAGCTCCTTCAAGGCGTCGGTATCGGCGAATTCGATCATGCCCTCGTCGGCAAGCTCGGCGAACTTCGGGTCGATGGGAAGGCGCGCCGCCGCGGGGAACTTGTGCTCCATGGCAAGCGCCGCCGCCTTGCTTGCCCCGAAGGGCTCGATCGTTCTGCCGCAGCCGGGGCAGATGAGATAGCTCATGTTCTCGACAAGCCCTAAGACGGGGACCTTCATCATGTCTGCCATGTTGACCGCCTTTTTGACGATCATTTCGACAAGGTCCTGCGGGGTGGTGACGATGACGACGCCGCTTAAGGGGATGCTTTGGAAGACGGTGAGCGGCACGTCGCCCGTTCCCGGGGGCATATCGATGAACATGATATCGACGTCGTCCCACACGACGTCCGTCCAGAACTGCTGCGCCGCGCCCGCGATGAGGGTGCCGCGCCAGATGACGGGGTCGTCTTCATGCTCCAAAAGCGAGTTCATCGACATCATCTGGATGCCGCTCTTGGAGACGAGGGGATAGATCTCCCCTTCCGTGCCGCGCGCCCTTTCGTGCACGCCGAACATTTTGGGGATGGAAGGGCCCGTGATATCGGCATCGAGCACCGCCGTGCGCATGCCGAGCTTGTTTGCGTGCGCAGCTAAAAGCGCCGTGACGAGCGATTTGCCCACGCCGCCCTTGCCGCTCGCGACGGCGACGACGCGCTTTACTTTGGCGTCGGGGTGAAGGGGCTTGATGAAGGACTGCTTATCGCGCGAGGAACAGTTGCTGCTGCAGGAGGAGCAGTCGTGCGTACATTCTGCCATAGATCTTTGCTTCCTTATCGTTTTTCCCGCTCATTGTACTCCCTTTTGGGCGCAAAGTCAAATCATTTGCGCATATTGAGGGCGTAGTAGCGGCCGCGGCGCGCCATGAGCTCTTCGTGCGAGCCCTCTTCGGCGATGCCTTTATCGGAGATGTAGAGGATGCGGTCGGCCTTGCGGATGGTGGAGAGGCGGTGGGCGACGATGAACGCCGTCTTGCCCGCGAGGATGGTATCGAGCGCGCCCTGGATCAAAAGCTCCGTCTCCGAATCGATGGCGCTCGTCGCTTCGTCCAGAATGATGATGCGGGGGTTTTTGAGGACGATACGCGCGAAGGAGATGAGCTGCTTTTCCCCCGCCGAGAGCCCTTCGCCGCGCTCGCCGAGCTGCGAGGAGAAGCCTTCGGGGAAGCGGGCGGCAACGCGGTCGGCATAGATGCGCTTGGCGGCCTCGATGCACTCCTCGTCCGTCGCTTCGGGGGTGCCGTAGCGGATGTTATCTAAAATGCTGCCGCGAAAGAGGAAGGGCTCCTGCATGAGGACGCCGATCTCCTTGCGCAGGGAATGCAGCGTGACGTCTTTGACGTTGTGCCCGTCGACGGTGACGCTCCCCTCCCCCACGTCGTAAAAGCGCGTGAGAAGGTTGATGACCGTCGTCTTGCCCGCGCCCGTGGGGCCGACGAGGGCGATCTTTTCGCCCGCACGGACGTGAAGATCGAAGTGTTCGAGGACGGGGATGCCCGCTTCATACCCGAAGGTGACGTCGTTGAAGTCCACCTTCCCTTCGATGTCGTGCAGGACGGCGGCGTCCGCTTTATCGGCGATGGAGACGGGGGTGTCGATGGTCTCGTAGATGCGCTCCAAATTCGCCGAGACCTGCGCGAGCTGCTGCAAAATGGCGGTGATCTGCAGAAGCGGCTCCGAGCACAGCCCCATGTAGAGGAGGAAGGCGATGACGGTGCCTGCGATGGCGGTATCGCCCCCCGACAAAAGGGCGAAGGCGACGGCGTAAAGGGCGAGCGTGCCCGCGTTCCAGAAAAATTCCGAAACGGGCGCGTTGAGCTCGTTGCGGCGCACGATCTTCATCCACGTCTTGAAGCTGTCTTCCTGCAAGTCGTAGTAGACCCTTTGGTTATAGTCGGAGCGGTTGTAGTTCTTGATGACCTTCTCGCCCATGATGGACTCGACGATGAAGGCGTTGCGGTTACTGTTCTTGGCGCGGTGGGTGCGGAAGAGCTTCCTCACCGCCGACTTGACGAGCAGGACGCACACGGTGAGCGGGATGAGCGCCGCGTAGACGACTGCGGTGAGAAGCGGGCTGATGCAGAGCATGAGCACGGTGCCGACGATGATCTTGAGGACGCTGACGATGGCATCGAGGAGATAGGACGTGAAGAAGTCGGCGAGCTCGTTGATGTACTCCGTGACGCGGATGGAGATCTTGCCCGCGGGGCGGGTGTCGTAGTACTCGAAGGGGAGCTCCTGCAGGTGCGAGAAGATCTCGCGGCGAAGGTCGGTGATGATGCCGTGCCCCACCGTGCCCATGACGGAGCGGTAGAAGTAGGGAAGGAGCGCCGTTAAAAGCCCGATGGCGGCAAGCCCCGCCATATAGAGGACGAAGGTGCGGAGGCGTTCTTCTTCCATCGGGATGACTTCGTTGATGACCGTGCGGATGATGGCGGGCGGCAGCAGGGAGAGCACCGAGGAGAAGATGAGCAGGAAGAGCGCCGTCAAAAACAGCTTTTTGTAGGGCGCGATGCGCTTTAAGATGCGGCCGAGGTACTTGACGTCGACTTTGTCCGTCTTGACCTCTTCATCCATGAAATAGGTATTGCGCTTCACAGTTCCGCCCTCCCGTAAGAAGAATCGTCGAGCTGTCCGTCGCTCGTCTGCAGGTGATAGACCGCCGCGAACGCGCCGTTCTTTGCGATGAGCTCTTCGGCGGTGCCCCGTTCGATGATCTCGCCGTCGCGGAGATAAATGATCTCGTCGCAGTCGAGGACGGAGGAGACGCGGTGCGCGGCGATGACGAGCGTGCTGTCGGGACAGTGCTCCTTGATGGAAGTGAGCACGCGGCGCTCCGTCGCCATGTCGAGCGCGGAAGAAGCGTCGTCGAGGACGAGGACGGGCGCGCCCTTGATGAGCGCCCGCGCGATGGAGAGGCGCTGCTTCTGCCCGCCCGAAAGCCCCACGCCGCGCTCGCCCACCACCGTCTCGTAGCCCGCTTCGAGCTTGCCGATGAACTGGTCTGCCTGCGCGATCTGCGTGGCGCGCACGACTTCCTCTTCGGGGACGTCGGGATGAGCGAAGGCGATGTTGGCGTCCACCGTGTTGGAAAAGAGGAAGACGTCCTGGAAGACGTAGGCGAACTCCGAACGGAGCGCTTCCAGAGAATAGTCGCGGATGTCGGTGCCGTCGAGGGTGATATCCCCCGCCGTCACGTCGTAGATGCGGCTCAGGCTCTTCAAAAGCACCGATTTGCCGCTGCCCGTGCCCCCCATGACGCCCAGCTTCTTGCCGTAGGGAAGATCGAGCGTGATGTGCTTTAAGACGGGCTTTTCGCCGAGGGTCAGAGAGACGTCCTCAAAGCGGAAGTGCGGCTTTTGCGGCGCGGTGCGGAGGGCGCGGCTGTCGTGGATGGCGCCCTCTTCGGTGAGGAACTTTTTGAGGCGCGCGCCCGAGACGAGCTGATTCTGCATCATGTAGAAGGAGCGGCTGATCTGCATGATGTGCGAGATGATCTTGGTGACGTACGTCGTCGCCGCCGTGAGCGCGCCGAGGGCGATGCTGCCGCTCAAAACGAGCGCGAACGCCACGCAGACGGTGCCCACATACCCCACCTGCTGGCAGAGCGTGAAGATGCTGTTGTACTTGGCGGAGAGTTTGGCTTCCTTTTTGTTGAGCGCATAGACGCGCTCGTTGTCGCGGTCGAACTTGTGCATCTCCGTCTCCTCGCCCGCAAAGGAGCGCACGATGCGCACGGCGTCGATGTTCTCCTGCACGGTGAGATTGATAGCGGAATAGCTCTCGCGGATCTCCTTGAAGAGCACTTTCGCCTGCTTTAAGTAGCGCACGAGCGCGACCGTGAAGAAGGGCGCGACGGCGACGGGGAGAAACAAAAGCCGCCAATCGAGCATGGTGAGCGTGACGACGGAGAGCACGATGACGATGACCGAATCGAAGATGTTTAAGATCATGCGCGAATACAGCTCCTTGAAGGAGATGGTATCGCGGTTCATCGTGGTGAGAAGCTCGCCCACGTTGTAGCGGGAGAGCGTTTCGCCGTCGAGCTCCAAAAGCTTGGCGTACGTTTCGGCGCGGAGGGTGCACTCCATGGCGACGCCACACCACTGGAAGGTGACGTTCTTCGCATACAGGAGCACGATGCGAACGAGAAAGACGCCCGCAAACATGAGGACGAGGTGCAAAAAGAGCTCCCCCGAAGCGGGCGCGCCGAGGCTGCCGTCGAAAAGAAATTGGATGAAGCCCTCGTCGACGGGCGAGGAAGGGTCGTAGGCGATCACATAGTCGATGATGCCCGCCGAGAGCAGGGGCAGCATCAGATCGCATAAAATAGCGACAAGGGAAAAGACTTTGACGAGGATGTCGAGCGGAAGATACTTTTTCCAGTACTTCCAGCCGAAACGGAAGATGTCCATAAGGAACCTCTTGAGGGTCGGAAAATGGTTTGGAGTGAGGGCGGTTTGTACTCCTTCCGCCTCGCTTCGCTCGGCCCCTCCCTCCAAGAGGGAGGCATGGGGGGAAGGGTGGCGCG
>URMI01000119.1 GCA_900548845.1 uncultured Clostridia bacterium
ACGCTCTTCCGATCTCCCCCCGCACGAAATAGGGGGTACATAAAAGCGCGTTGACCTTCCCGATCTCCCCCTCGCTAAGGAGCTGTTTGATGCGCGTCACCGCGATCTTCTCCCCGCCGAGGGCGGCAAGGGGCAGCACGGTGACGGGGCAGGGCGCTCTTTCTTTCAAGAGCGCGGGCGTGCCCGCAGCGTCCTTCCCGAAGCGGAAATCTTCGCCGCAGAACACCGCCTTTGCGGGGATGCGGGAAAAGAGATCGCTTAAAAAATCTTCGGCGGGCGTTTCGCGGAACGCGCCTTCGAGGATATGCTCGTCGGCAAAAGAAAAGCCGAGGGCGCGGAAGATCTCTTCCCTCTCGGGAAGGGGGAAGAGTTCGCCCCCCTTGCCGCCCGAAAGCGCCGTGAGCCCCACGGGAAGGCCGGTCTTCTTCGCGGCGGAAAGCAAACTCCCGTGGCCCTTGTGGAAGCCGTCGAACCCGCCTAAGAGCAGGGCGCAGGGCCTCCCCTTTGCCCCTTCGTCAAAGTATTTCAGCATAACTTCTTTTCGGGGCGGAGCTCCCCGCCCTCCACGCGGCCGAGCCCGTAAAAGCCCTCCGCCGAGTAAATTTTATACAGCCCGTCCTCCCGCGCGCAGGGGAGCCGCACGCCCTGAAAGTAGCGTGTATCCTCCACCGTGATGGACGGGAAGGGCAGCACGCTGTCCGTCGGGATGAGGTGTTCCCCCACATTTTCGGGCGTGAGGTCTTTTAGATGCACCGCCGTTTCCAGCGAAAAGGGACCGCTTCTCTCGCGCAGGAGCCCGCTCATGTACGCCCCCGTGCCGAGCTTTTGCGCAATGTCGCGTGCGAGCGCGCGGATGTAAGTGCCGCCGCCGCAGGTGATGCGGAAGGAAAATTCGTCCGCCCCCGTCTGCTCTAACAGTTCGATGCCCCCGATGCGCACGCGCTTGGGAGAAAGGGTCACCTCTTTCCCCGCCCGCGCGAGCTCATAGCTGCGCCTGCCTCCCACGCTCTTGGCGCTGAAAATAGGCGGGAGCTGATCGATCTCCCCCACAAAGCAGGGAAGCACGCTTTCGATCTCCGCCGCCGAAGGAACCCTGCCCGCGGGCCGCACGGCGCCCTCGCCGTCCAGCGTATCCGTCGTCACGCCGAAGCGGAAGTGCGCGAGATACACCTTCCGTTTATCGAGGAAAAAATCAAACAGCCGCGCCGCATTGCCGACGCCGACGGGCAGCACGCCCGAAGCGAGCGGATCTAAGGTGCCCATGTGCCCCGAAGGGGTGTGCGTGAGCTTTTTCACGCGCGAAACGGCGAAGGTCGAGGTATCCCCCGCCTCTTTGTAGATATTCAGAAATCCCGTCATGCGTCCCCCATGTGGCTGTAAACGGCATAGCGGAGGCGGTCGACGACTTCTTCGAGATCGCCGAACACCATGCAGCCCGAAGCGAGGATATGCCCGCCGCCGCCGAAGACGGCAGCCACTTCGTTGACGTTGACCTTGCCCTTGGAGCGGAAGGAGGCCTTATACTGCCCCTTCTTGACTTCCATCAGGCAGATGCTCACCTCGACGGGGTCGACGGTGAGGGCGTAATCGACGATGCCCTCGGTATCCGACTGCGAGAGCCCGCCCGCATTCAGTGCTTCCAGCGAGACGACGGCGACGGCGAGCTTGTCATCGAGAAGATAGCGCAAGCGGGAAAGAACGCCGAGATAGAGTTCGGAGCGCGCCTTGCTCTGGCGGCGGAAGAGCTCGTTGGTGATGCGGTCGACCTTCGCCCCGCCGTCCGCGGCTTGGGCTGCCGCACGGAAGGTGTCGCCGTTGACGTCCGAATGCGAAAAACTGCCCGAGTCGGTGATGATGCCCGTCATGAGGGCGGAAGAGATGATTTCGTCTTTCGGCACGCCGAGTTCTTCGATGAGCTCTGCAATGTTCTCGCAGTTGCTCGAACGGCAGCGCACAAAATTATACTTACAATAGCGCGTGTTGGAGATGTGGTGGTCGATGTTCACCGTCACCTTGCCCTTGCCCGCGCCCTTCAAAAACAGTTTGCAAAGCTCGCCGAGGCGGCGCTCGTCGCTCGAATCGACGCAGATGTACCCCTCCGCATCCAGCGTGGGGCGCGTTAAAAACTTTTCCGCGCCCGCAAGAAAGCGGAATTTTTGCGGGAGTTCCCCCTCGTTCACGAGCTGATTGGGGATATTAAGAAGATCGAGCGCGCGCGAAAGGGCGATGCCCGAACCCACGGCGTCGCCGTCGGGACGCATATGCGTGAAGATGACCGCGCTCTTCAAGGAACGGAGAACGGCTGCGATCTCGGGGATGGTATTCATGAGGCCTCCTGAAAAAGCGCCGAGGGGACGCCGAAAGCGCGCCCCCTCGGACCGAGAAGTTGTTATTTTTCGTTGAGTTCGTCCAAAAGCTTATCCATGCGGGCGCCGTACGCCATGCTGTCGTCTTCGATGATGGTAAGCTCGGGCACGGTGCGCATGCGCATGATAAGCGCAAGCTCATGGCGCAGAAATCCCGCGTTCTCGCGAAGGATAAAAAACGCCTGCTTCTTGTCCTCCTCGTTCTTCGCGAGCACGCTCACATAAATTTTCGCCGTTTTGAGATCGGGCGCGACGTCCGCCTCCGTCACCGAGATGAGCCCGTGCAGCTCGGGTTCCTTATCTTTGAGAGGGCCCTGGATGAGTGCGGAAAGCTCCTTCTGCATCTCGCTGTTCACCCTCTGAGAACGCTGTCCTTTCATACCGGCTTGATCTCCTCGATGAGATAGCATTCGATGAAGTCGCCCACGCGGATCTCGTTGAAGCCTTCGATCGCGCAGCCGCACTCGAAGCCGCCCGAAACTTCCTTGGCGTCGTCCTTGAAGCGTTTGAGCTGCTTGACGTTGCCTTCGACGATCATCACGTTGTCGCGGTAGATGCGCAGCTTCCCGCCGCGGACGAGCTTGCCTTCGGTGACGAAGCAGCCCGCGACCGTGCCGACGCCCGTGATGTTGAAGGTCTGTTTGACTTCCGCCTTGCCCATGTAGATCTCCTGATACTTGGGCGAGAGCATGCCCTTGAGCGCCGCCTCCATGTCGTCGAGGAGCTCGTAGATGATGCGGTACATCCTTACATCCACCTTGCTGTGCTCGGCGAGCTGTTTTGCCTTGGTATCGGGGCGGACGTTGAAGCCGATGATGACGGCGTTCGCGGAGGAGGCGAGCATGACGTCGCTCTCCGTGATGGCGCCCGCTGCGGCGTGGATGACGCGCACGCGCACTTCCTCGTTCTCGAGCTTTTCGAGCGCGCCCTTGACGGCTTCGACCGAGCCCTGCACGTCGGCTTTGACGATGAGTTTGAGCTCCTTCATCTTGCCTTCGGCGACCTGGGCAAACACGTCGTCGAGCGTCACCTTCTGCGTCTCCTTGATCATAGATTCGCGCTGCTTGTTTCTGCGCTCTTCCTGCACCTGCTTCATGAGCGCCTGGTCGACCGCAAAGATGGTGTCACCCGCGTTGGGGACGTCTTCGAGGCCGAGGACGGAGACGGCGGTCGAAGGGCCTGCCTCTTTGACCGTCCTGCCCTTATCGTCGATCATGGCGCGGACGCGGCCCATCGTGGTGCCCGAAATGAGGTTGTCGCCCGTGTGCAGCGTACCGTTCTGCACGAGCACGCTCGCCATGGGGCCCTTGCCCTTATCGAGCTTGGCTTCGATGATGACGCCCTTGGCGTTGCGGTCGGGATCGGCGGTGAGCTCCTGCATCTCGGCGACCAGCCAGATGTTTTCGAGGAGGTCGTCGATGCCTGCGCCCGTCTTGGCGGAGACGGGCACGACGATGACGTCGCCGCCCCACTCCTCGGGCACGAGATCGTATTTCATGAGCCCCTGCTTGACCTTATCGGGGTCTGCCTGGGACTTATCCATCTTGTTCATGGCGACGATGATGGGCACATCGGCTGCCTTTGCGTGGTCGATGGCCTCCACCGTCTGCGGCATGATGCCGTCGTCCGCCGCAACGACGAGAACGACGATATCGGTGACGGACGCGCCGCGCGCACGCATGGCGGTGAACGCCGCGTGGCCGGGGGTATCGATGAAGGTGACCTTCTTGCCCTCGCCGAAGGAGACGGTGTACGCGCCGATGCTCTGCGTGATGCCGCCCGCCTCGCCTTCCGTGACGTTGGTCTTGCGGATGGCGTCAAGGAGGGAGGTCTTGCCGTGGTCGACGTGGCCCATGACGGTGACGACGGGCGCGCGCGGCACGCTCTTTTCCGCGTCGTTCGCGCTGTCGTACTGTTCGAGGAGGGCGTCTTCCGCCGTCTTCGGGGGCTTGTATTCGAGGTCGATGCCGAGCTCTAAGGCGATATATGCCGCGTTGTCGTAATCGACGGACTCGTTGACCGTCTTCATCACGCCCTCGCGGAAGAGGCGCTTGGTGATCTCCACCGCGGAGATACCCAGCTTTTCGGAGAGCGTCTTGATGGGGATCTCGCGCGTCGTCACGACGGCATGGTCGATCTTGACGGCGCTCGCCTCGCGCTTTGCGCCCTTCTTGTTGAAGCGCGCCTTGCGGTAGCCGCTCTTATCCTCGTCGAAATCGCCCACGTCCATGCCCTGCTGGCGCTGGAGCGCCCGCTTGTTGACGGGGTGCTTCTCAGATCGGAA
>URMI01000120.1 GCA_900548845.1 uncultured Clostridia bacterium
AGAGCTGCAATTGCGTCCTTCCGACTGACGGCAGGCGGCCTCTTTCTGCCCGCTCCCCATGGGAGCCTGCCTCGGTTGGCCGATCGAGGTCAATGCAGCTCTTTTTGCCGCAATTTCGTCCTTCCGACTGACGGCAGACAGCCTCTCTGCCCGCTCCCCGAGGGAGCTTCCTCATCGGGCCGGATGAGGTCATTGCAAGCCTATATAGCTTATCATACGGGAGAGCGGGCTGTCAAGTGTTTTTCGGGGCGTCAGGGTCGGACGGGCGGCCGTTCGGCGGGCTCGGCGGCGGTTGCGTCGGGCGAGGCAGTCACAGGAGCGGACACGGGCTCGGCGGGATATGCGGGGCTTTGTACGGGGGCGGGCTCGTCGAGGGGCATCCCGCGGAAGGATCGCAGGTTGATCTCTTTCACCCGCTCCGAAAAGGCGGCGGCGGGGCGGCGGGCGCCGCTCTCTGAAAAGCGTGCCGTGACGAGGGCGTAGATGCAGAAGATGGGCACCGCGCCGAGGTTGGTCTCGAGAAGGGAGTTGACGACGAGGGTGTTGAGCTTCTGCTCCCACGAAAAACCGTCGCTGCGGATGCCGCCGATGAGAAGCGCAAGCTCCCAGGCAAGCTGCACGGCAACGCCGATCGCAAACAGCCTCAGAAGGGGCAGCCGCCTTCCGCACTCTTTCTGTCGCAGGTTATAGAGGATGCCGAAAAGATACCCTGCAAGCAGCACGAGCGCCATGTAGCCGTGATAGCCCTCCGTCTCCCGCCAGATGGCGACGGTGGGGAAGTCTTGTCCGAAGGCGGAGGCAAGCATGGGCGCGGCGAGCCACCAGATAAAGATGAGGAGCGTCCATTCGACGGCGCGGCGGTCTTTTCCCATCCACACCCAGAGCAGCACGAAGTTGGTGATGCCGTAGCTCATGCTCATCCAGAGGAGCACCCAAAAGAGATTTCCCCCTTCGATGTGGCGGGAGCTCGTCAGAAGATGAAAGATGCCGTAATCGACGAGCATGTAGAGCACGCCGCCCGCAAGCCCGAAGAGGAGGGTCAGGTGCCGCTTCTTCACAAAAAGCAGGGCGCACAGGACGACGAGAAAGGCGATGTCGAGATAGATATAGAGGGTGGAAAAGACGCGGCGCGCCACCACCTGCGCCGCAAGCAGAGATGTCATAGATGCCTCCCGCGCTGTCATATATTTTTATGACAGTATAACAGAGCGGGAGCGCATTGTCAAGCCCTTGCGAAAAAAATGCGCCCGATCGCGGGTCTGTTTGAAAAACGCCGCCCGCGGCGCCTCTTTCCGGGGCGCCGCGGGCGGCAGGATTCGCGGGGCGGGGCTCAGCGGATGCCCGTGAGGTCTTTGACGACCTCGCCCGCTATGATGAGCCCCATCACCGAAGGGACGAACGCGACGCTCCCCGGGACGGGTTTTCGGTTCGCCGTTTTGCCCGCGGGGCTTTCTGCCGTCTCACCTGTGGGGCTCCCGTCCGTGGCGTTCGCGGGGGTGTCGGCGGGCGCGCCGTCTTGCAGCTCGTCAAAGCGGGGGAGGCGGGGTTCCTCTTTGGAATACACCGCCTTGACGCCCGAAATGCCCCGTTTTTTGAGCTCCCTCCGCATGACGCGGGCGAGCGGGCAGACGGAAGTTTCTTCGACGGGCGCGACTTCGAAGCGGGTGGGGTCGAGCTTGTTGCCCGCACCCATCGCGCTGATGGCGGGAACGCCCGCAAGGCGGGCGCGCTCCAAAATGGCGATTTTGCCGCTCACCGTGTCGATGGCGTCCACCACATAGTCGAAGGCGGAAAAGTCGAGGTCATCTGCGTTTTCGGGCAGGAAAAAGAGATCGTGCGCCGTCACGCGGCAGCGGGGGGAGAGGAGGGCGATGCGCTCCTTCGCCGCCTCCGCTTTGCGCATGCCGACCGTTTTATCCGTCGCAAACACCTGGCGGTTGCAGTTGGAGAGGGCGACGGCGTCCCCATCGATGAGGTCGAGGGCGCCCACTCCCGAACGGGCGAGGGCCTCCGCGCAGTGACCGCCTACCCCGCCGAGGCCGAACACCGCCACGCGGGATGCGGCAAGCGTTTGCATCGCCTCCTCCCCGAGGAGGGCGCGTGTGCGGGAGAATCGCTCCCTGTCGTTTTCATTGTCGAACCTGTTCATATGCCAATGGTAGCACATTTTCGCGTTCCTGTCAACGGGCGGCGCCCCGTCTGCGCGGCGGGTGCGGCGGGCATTTCGGGTTGTTCCCATGGTTTTGCGGGCGGCTTCGGGCGAAAAGCACGCGGCGTTTTCTTGGAAACCCTTTACAAATCGGGCAAAGCGTGTTATAATATCATTTGGATATATGGTACCCCCGAGAGAGTCAGTACCCAAAATAAGGGGGAACGGAGGAAAGAATGCGCTGTTTATACTGCAACTGCACGGAGAGCAAGGTCATCGATTCCCGCTCGGCGGACGACGACCGCACCATCCGCCGCCGCCGCGAGTGCATGGGCTGCGGCAGGCGCTTCACAACGTACGAGACGATCGAAGTCCAGCCCATCCTCGTCGTCAAGAACGACGGCACCCGCCAGGCGTTCGACGTGAGCAAGATCAAGCGCGGCATCATCAAGGCGTGCGAAAAGCGCCCCGTGCCCATCGAAAAGATCGACGCCCTCGCCGACGACATCACGAAGAAGCTCTATAATTCCATGGCGCAGGAAGTTTCGTCCAAGCAGATCGGCGAGATGGTGATGGAGGGCCTGAAAGAGCTCGACGAAGTCGCCTATGTGCGCTATGCCTCCGTCTACCGCTCCTTCAAGGATATCTCTTCCTTCATGCGCGAATTGCAGCAGATGATGGAATACAAGGCGGAAGAGGAGCAGAAGGGCGAAAAGCGCGCCGAAAAGATCTGATATGCCGACTAAACGCGTGATGGTGGGCGGCGTCGCGATCGGGGGCGGCGCGCCCGTTTCCGTCCAGAGCATGACCACCGAAAAGACGGGCTGCGTGGAAGCATGCGCCGCTCAGATCCTGCGCCTTCAGGAAGCGGGGTGCGATATCGTGCGCGTTGCCGTCTCCGACGAGGAGGACGCAAGAGCGCTGCCCTTTGTCAAGGCGCGCGTCCGTGTGCCGATCGTCGCCGACATCCACTTTTCCCCCCGCCTTGCCGTGATGGCGGTGGAGGGGGGCGCGGACAAGCTGCGCATCAACCCGGGCAACATCGGCGGGGAGAAGGAGATCGCCCTCGTCGCGGACTGCGTGAAGGCGCATCATATCCCCGTGCGCGTGGGGGCGAACACGGGCAGCATCGAGCCGCACTTTCTGAAAGAGTACGGAAGGAGCGCCCGCGCCCTCGTTGAAAGCGCGCTTTACAATGTGAATATTTTAGAAAAGCACGGCGTTGAGGACATCGTCATCTCCGTCAAGGCTTCCGACGTGCCCCTCACCGTGGAGGCGTACGAACTGCTTGCTAAAAGGACGGACTATCCCCTCCACGTCGGCGTGACGGAGGCGGGCACCGAGCGGGCGGGGCTCATCAAGAGCAGCTGCGGCATCGGCGCGCTCCTTCTTCGCGGCATCGGCGATACCATCCGCGTGTCGCTCACCGCCGACCCCGTGCGCGAAGTCTATGCGGGGCACGATATTTTGCGCGCCTGCGGGCTGGAACAAGAGTTCGTCGAAGTCGTCTCCTGCCCCACCTGCGGCCGCTGCCGCTACGACTGCATGGCGCTTGCCGACAAAGTTTCCGCGCGCGTGCACAACGTTCGGAAAAAGTGTAAAGTCGCCGTCATGGGGTGCGTCGTCAACGGCCCCGGCGAGGCGAAGGAGTGCGATCTGGGGATCGCGGGCGGGCAGGAGTACTGCGTCATCTTCGAAAAGGGCAAAGAGAACGTGCGCGTTCCCGCACATGAGGCGGAGCAGGCGTTCTTTGCCCGCCTCGAAGAGCTGTTGAGGTGATGGCATGAAGAGCCGTGAATATTTAGAGCGCATCCGCGAGATCCCCGCGCTCTCCCGCGCGGTGCTAAAAAAGATCGTCGTCGATGGGAATACGGCGGTCTTTCATCTTGTCACCGACGAGACCTATCACGAGGAAGACGTCGTCTCGGCGCGCGCCGTGACGCACGAGTTCGTGCCCGAAGGGTGTATGGCAGACGTGCGCGTCGTCAAGTCGGTGCCGAGCGAAGAGGGTGTGCGGGCGCGCATCGCGGAAGTTTTGAAAAACAAGTTCCCCGCGGCGGCGGCGTTCGTCTCGCCCGAGGACATCAAAGTGGAGCTCGACGGCGCGGGCGGGCGGTTCGTGATCGGCGTTGCCGAATCCGAACGCACGCAGTTCGTGCGGGGGAACGTCCTCGACGGCGTTGCCGCAGACCTTTGCCGCACCTTCCCCGGGGCGTGGACGGGCGACTGCCGCTCCGTGCAAAAGACGATGGAAGCGCCCCCCGAGGAGCCGCTGCCTCCGCCCGAGGTCATCATCGCGCCCCGCGTCTTCCGCATCGAAAACTACGCGCCCATCGACGGCGCTTCCCCCAAGCTCGCAGTCTATATCGCCGACCTTGCGGCGGGGCAGACGGGCGTCACCGTCTGCGGCACCATCTCCTTCCTCGAAGAGCGCATGACGAAGAAGGACAAGCCCTTCTTTTCCTTCAC
>URMI01000121.1 GCA_900548845.1 uncultured Clostridia bacterium
GTAAGAGACGCCGAGCGCCAGAAACCCGAAGGAGAGCGCGGGGCAGCCCCTGCGCTCCGCCCGCGTCGGGGAAAAGACGAGGGAATGCACGAGGCGCGCCGCGATCGCAAGGACGGCGACGACCAGGATGACGATGAACTGCACCTGAAACGCCTTATCATAGAACGCCGACTCCCCGACGTGCGTCGCGGGGTTGTTTTCGGGCGAGATGGTCATGTAGGCGCACACAAAGACGGGCACAAGGGGCAGCGTATCCTCGGCAAAGAGGAGCGCCAGAAGCCCCAGCAGCAGATAGAGATAGAAGACGGGAAGCTCTAAAGCGAACACGTTGCTCGCCACCATCAGGAGGACGACGACGGCCTGATACCACACCGAGCGGAAAAACCGCTGCAATGTTCGGATGAACTTGTTATCCCCCAGCGCGGGGCAGCTTTCGTAGATCATATCTCTCCCTCGGCGCAAAACGCCGTCTGCACTTGATTATAGTACACTTCGCCCATACTGTCAAGTGTTTGGCGGCAAGCCGCCCTCCGCATGGACTGCGCCCGCGGGGATCGCCCATAGAGAGCCCCTTCCAGAGCGCCCCTCGCAGCGCCGCGCCGAAGAGGTCCGCCCCCGCCTTACAGCGCCGCGCCGCCTCAGAGATCGAGTGTCTCGCGGTAGAGCTCGCTCTTTGCGACTCCCCTGTCCTCCGCCACCTTTTTCAAAGCCTCCTTCTTCGTGAGGCCTTCGTCCATATACGCCTTGACGTGTTCGCGCACGGAGAGCGCATTCAAGGGGCTTTCGCCGCTCGCCCCTTCGACGACGAGCACATATTCCCCCCGCTTTTCGCCCGCCAATCCCTCCGAAAGCGGAAAGGGCGTCGCTTCTTCGTAGAGTTTGGTGATCTCGCGGACGGCGCAGGCGTTCCGCTCGCCGAACACTTCGAACATCGCCGCAATGTCGCGGTCGACGTCCTGCGGGGCACTGTGAAAGAGGAGCGTCTCTCGGGCGTTTTGGAAGCGTTCCAGAAGGCGGCGGCGTTCGCCCGCCTTGTCGGGCAGAAAGCCCACAAAGGTGAAGCGGGAAGCATCCAGCGCCGAGAGAACGAGCGCCGAGAGCGCCGCGTTCGCCCCGGGGAGCACGGTATAGGGCACCCCCGCCGCCCGCAGATCTTTACAGACGGTATTGCCGGGGTCGGAGACGACGGGCATGCCCGCGTCCGAGACGATGCAGACGCGCTTCCCCTCCCCGTGCAGGGCAGCGATCTCCTCTGCCGCCGCGTGCTCGTTGAACTTATGGCAGGCGCGGAGGGGCTTTTTGATGTCGTATGCGGAGAGCAGCTTGACGGTGTGCCGCGTATCCTCGCAGAAGATGACGTCCGCCGCGCGCAGTTCTTCGAGGGCGCGCAGGGTGATATCCTTCAAATTTCCGATGGGCGTTGCCACAAATGCGATCATATCTCCTCCCCGGCGGCCCCCTTCCCGTCCGCCGCGCTTATTTTCGTTGTTTCCGCGGCTTCCGGGCCCGCCGCGCTGTTTCCCGCCGCGCCCGCGCCCGTCCTGCCCGCCGCCGCGGTGTTTGCGAGGGTGGGCAGCACTTCGAGCCCGCTCTTTGCGCCCTTTTTCGCCATCACGAGGGCGAGATAGGGCTTCGCGCCCTCTTTGCCCGCAACGAGCTGCAGTTTCTTGGGCTCCAACCCCGCCGCATGCAGGGTGCAGAAGAGCTCGGAAAGGCGGTCGGCGCGGTGCACGAGGGCGAACCTTCCGCCGAACTTCAGGCACCGCGCGGCAGAGGCGACGAGCTCTTCCATGGGCAGTGCAAGCTCCTTGCGGCAGACCGCCTTTTTGGGGTCGGCGTTTTCAAACCCGCCCTTTTCGTAAGGGGGATTGCACAAAATGAGCGAAAACGCCTCGATATAGCGGGGCGGGATGTCCTGCACGGCGATGTTTTCCACGGTAAATAGGTCATAAAGCCCGTTGAGCTCCACCGTGCGGCGGGCAAGTTCCGCCATCTCTTTTTGCAATTCAAAGAGGGTGACGTGCCGGATGCCCGTATTCTCGGCAAAGAAATGCAGCCCGACGATGCCGCACCCCGCACAGAAATCGGCGACCAGCTCCCCCGCCTTCGCCTTGACAAAGCGCGCCAAAAGCACCGAGTCCGACGTAAAGCGGTAGAGTTCGGTGTCCTGCACGATGCGGTAATTTCCGATAAGAAGCGGTTCGATGATCTGCATGATAACATTCACGAATTTCTTTTGCTGACGCAAAATAATCGTCGATCCCCTTGTCTCCCTCTCCGCGCGAGAAGCTGCCGAGCACAGCGAGACGGAAGGAGTCATAGGGCTCCCGCGCAGATGCGAAGCAGATGCGTGGGAAGAAGGAGTTCGCTCTCTCTAAACATACGCTATGCGGCTTTTTCGGGAAGATAAAAGAAAGAGGCGCTATTTTGTGCGCCTCTTCCCTTTTGTGCAACTTTTATTCTGCCGTGATAGCGCCGGTAGGGCAGCCATCCTCGCAAGCGCCGCAGTCGATGCAGACATCGGGATCGACGACATACGTCGAATCGCCGGGAGCGATCGCATTCACGGGGCAAGCATCGGCGCAGGCGCCGCAGGAGACGCAGGCGTCGGAGATCTTGTGAGCCATCTTGATTACCTCCCTTCTAAATCTTAGTGCTATTATACCACACAACGAGCGGTTCGTAAAGGACTTTCGCAGAAAAACTTTGCCTTATTCCAAGGAAATCTCTTCCTCCGCCTCTTCCTTTTCCTCTTTTTCGGGCTTTTCCGCCGCGCGTTTGAATTCGAGGTCGGAAACGGGGAAGTCGCGGTAGATGAGCGCCCCGTCCTTTTCGATCTTGACGCGCGCGATCATTTTGAGCATGTTGACAGAAACGACGCTGCCCCTGCCTTCGGGCGTGCCCACGCTGCCGCCGAGCTTGGGCACCTGCTTGCTCGCCGCCGCGTAATAAGTGTTTTCATAGGAAAGGCAGCACATCAGCCTGCCGCACAGGCCGCTGATCTTGGTGGGGTTCAGCGAAAGCCCCTGGTTTTTCGCCATGCGGATGCTCACCTTCTGGAAGTCGGGCATACAGCTCGCGCAGCACACCTCTCTGCCGCAGGGGGCGATGCCGCCCAAAATGCGCGTTTCGTCCCTCACGCCCACCTGACGAAGCTCGATGCGCATGCGGAAGACGGACGCAAGGTCTTTGACGAGCTCTCGGAAGTCCACCCTGCCCTCTGCCGAAAAGTAGAAGATGACCTTGCTGCCGTCAAAGGCGAATTCGCAGCCGATGAGCTTCATCGAAAGCCCGCGCGCCGCGATCTTTTCCTTGCAGACGCGCATCGCCTCGGGCTTTCTCGCGTCGTTTTTCGCCATCGTGTCGAGATCGTGCGCGTTCGCAAGGCGGATGACGGGCTTCAAGGGCGCGGAAAGTTCTTCCACTTCGCGCTCGCCTTCGAGCACCGTCGCATATTCGGGCCCGTGCGCCGTATCGACGATGACCCCCTGCCCCTGTTCGAGCACGAGATCCCCCGCGCTGAAATAATAGGGCTTGCAGCTGTTCCTGAATTTTACGACGACAACTTTTGCCATCTCTTCTCTTCCTCCTTCATGGAAAGGGCGAGGGCATACAGCGTCTGCCCGAGCCCCGCATTGAAATTGACGCGCCTCTGCGCCTTACGCACCCCTTCGAGCGCCGAGAGGATGACTCCCGTAGGATAGCGCTCTGCAAGCGCGCGCGCCCTTTCGTCGGTGCGGCTCGCAAAGCGCTCCTGCCCCGTCTTTAAGAGCAGCATGTCGCGCAGGAGCAGCTCAAGCGCCGCAAAAAAGGCGTCTTTATCTAACTTGTCCGCCCTGCGGCAGAACGCCTCGGGCGCATCGCTGAGCAAAAATTCTTCGGCGAGGCGGAAGCTCTCTCCCCCGCCTGCAAGCAGCCGCTCCGCCTGCGAGAGGATGCCCCCGCTCGCAGCCGCCGCCCGCTCCAGGTCCTGCCCCGCGGGATACATCCTCAAAAGCGCCTTTAAGATGCTCTCTTCCGCAAAGGGGGGCTCTCGGAATTTCTCTGTCCGCGAGAGGACGGTGGGCAGCACGGCGTGTTCCTGCGCCGCCCCCAGAAGAAAGCTCACCCCCTCGGGCGGCTCTTCGAGGACTTTTAAAAGCTTATTCTGCACGAGCGCGCCCGCCGTATGGAAGGCGTCCAGAACAAACAGCTTCTTCTCCCCTTCCACGGGGCGCAGCAGGCTCTCTTCGAGGATGCGCGCCGCGTCGTCCACGGTGAGCTTTGCCCCCTCCTGCGGGAAGAAGAGGCAGTCCGAGTAGCTCTCCTTTTCGATGAGCAGGGCGGTGCGGGACCCCTCTTCCGCCGAAAAGAACGCCTTGGCGCACTCTTTGAGCAGCGCCCTTAAGTGCGCCGCGTCGGGAAAGAGGATGAGGACGGCATGCGGCTGCCGCCCCGCACGGGCGTCCGCCGCGATACGGCGATAGCCGAGTGTTTCATGCAAGAGCTCTTTCATGCGTCCTCCTCGAAAACGAGAATGTTCCCCTCTCTGAGCCCGAAGGTGCTATTTGCCGCCGCAAGGCGCTCTATCGCCGCCCGCGAAATGCGCTCGCCCTTCAAAATGAGGGGAG
>URMI01000122.1 GCA_900548845.1 uncultured Clostridia bacterium
GGCTGGATGACGGAGAGCGGGCGAAGACCGTTCTCTTTGACGACGTGGAGCGCTTCGTTGATCTGCACGGGCGACCATTCGGAAACGCCGTAATACAGCACTTTGCCCGCAGCGACCATATCCGAAAGCACCTGCATGGTCTCTTCGACGGGCGTCGTAGGGTCGAAGCGGTGGCAGAAGTAGAGGTCCACATAATCGAGCCCCAGATTTTTCAAAGATTTATCGAGTTGTTCGATGATGTGCTTGCGCGAAAGCCCCCAGTCGTTCGCGCCGGGGCCCATCGGGAAGAACACTTTGGTCGAGACGACGTACTCATTCCGCGCGTGTTCGCGGAGGCATCTGCCCAAAAAGCGCTCCGCCTCGCCGCCCGAGTAGGCGTCGGCGCAGTCGAAAAAGTTGACGCCGAGGTCAAACGCCGCGTTCACCGTCTCCTTGGCTTTCTCCTGCGCGTCGCTGCCCGCAAGCTGCGTCACCCAGCTGCCGAGCGCAACTTCGCTCACTTTGAGTCCCCATTTCCCTAAATTGCGGTATTTCATGCTGTCCCTCGCTTTTTTCTTTGATTGTACCACAAGCAGCCAAAAAAAGCAAACGGAGAAGAAAAGTCCCGTTTGCTTTATCTTGTTCTGAAGGTTTGTATGGCGCCCGGGCGGCGGTTTATCCGCCCGCTCCGAAGCGGCACCTGAGTGCTCTCTTTTGGCGTTCCGGGCGGCGCGCCCTCTTTCGGGCACGTCTCAAAGCGCCGCCTCTGCCCGCTTACTGCTGCGGCTGAAGGGGAGGATGCAGCATGTTCTTTTCCTCGCTCTTATAGGAAAGCTTGAGCCCGATGGGGGTGAGGATGGAGGAGAGCAGGATGATGAGGATGACGAAGGGGAAGACTTCGGGCGCGACGAGCCCGCTCGCGACGCCCCGCTCCGTGCAGATGAGGACGACTTCCGCCCGCACCATCATGCCGAGCCCCACGCGCAAGGAATCGCGGAAGGAGAAGCGGCAGAGTTTTGCGCCCAGCCCGCAGCCGATGAGCTTGCCGAGGAGCGCCGCCGCCACATACACGAGCCCGAATGCGAGGAAGGCGGGCGTGATGCGGCTGAAATATTCGATGTTCGCAATGCCGATGTTGGCAAAGAAGATGGGGGAGAAGAAGAGGTATCCCATCGTGTCCACTTTAGATTCGACGTAGGGCGTCTCGGCAAGGGTGCCGCCTAACAGGATGCCCGCGATGTACGCGCCCGTGATGTCGGCAACGCCGAAGAGCTTTTCCGCCGTATAGGCATACACGAAGCAGGCGGCAAGGGAGAGGATGGGCACGCGGCGGTTGTGGGGCGCGCGGCGCTCCATGATGTTGAAGAGCTTTCTCAGGCCCACGCCGACGGCGATGGCGACAATGAAGAAGGCGACGATCTTGACGGTCGTCATGCCCGCGTTGGGGTGGAACCAATCCCAGCCCGCCTCTTCGCCGCCCGAGGCAAAGCCCGTGAGGACGGAGAGGATGACGATGCCGAGGACGTCGTCGATGACTGCCGCCGCGATGATGGAGGTGCCCACCTTCCCGTCGAGCTTCCCGAGTTCTTTTAAGACGGCGACGGTGACGGAGACGGAAGTCGCCGTCAGGATCGCCCCGTAGAAGAGGTTGGAAAGGACGTTTTCAAACCCGAAGAAGAGGGAGGAGACCAGCCAGCCGAAGAGCATGGGGACAAGGACGCCCAGCGTCGTGATGACGACGGAGGCGGCGCCCGTCTGTTTGAGCTGTTTGAGATCGGTCGTCAGCCCTGCCGAGAACATGATGAGCACGACGCCGATCTTGCTCATCACGGAGAGGATGAACACCATCTCGTCCGCAAACAGGAGGTTTTGGAGGGGCTCCCAGGGGATGTATTCGAGGAGCCCGATGAGGATGCCCGCGAGCAGCATGCCGATGACGGCGGGCATGCCGATGCGGTGTGCGCCGAGGCCCATGAGCTTGCTCAGGCACAGGATGAGCGCAAGGGGAAGCAAGATTTCAAATGCCTGCATAGTGTATTCTCTCTTTGCCGCCGTGCGGGGCGGCCGTCTGCCGAAAAGGCGGCGTTTTTTCCGCAACTTATTATAGCCGATTTTGCGCAAAAGGCAAGCATTTGGGCGGGGAGGGCAAGCGCTTTTTGCGTTTTTTTGCGCGGCTTATCGCCGCTTGCGGCGGGCGGCGGGAAGCGGGGAAAGGCTGTTTGAAAATGGCGCGGGGGAACGCTTGTCAAACGCGCATAGATATGGTATAATCAAAGGGTATGTTTGAAATTTCCGAGCCCCTCTCCAAGGAGAGGGCAGCCCTTATGAATCCCGTCGTGCTCGCCTTTGTGGGCGACGCCGCCTATACGCTGCTCGTCCGCACCGAGCTTGCGCAAAATAGCGCCGCCAAGGCGAACGAACTCAACAAGAAAGCTGCGGAGATCGTCTCGGCGCACGGGCAGAGCGGCGCGCTCGAGCGGATGCTGCCCCTTCTCACCGAAGAGGAGGAGGCGGTCTACCGCCGCGGCAGGAACGCCAAAAAGGCGACGAAGAGCAAGAACGCAACGGTCTCCGACTATGTGCGCTCGACGGGCTTTGAAGCGCTTTTGGGCTATCTCTATCTCACGGGGCAGACGGAGCGCATCCAAGAGCTCTTTCTGCCCGACAAGGAGGAAAAATGAAGACGGAAGGCAGGAACGCCGTTTTAGAACTTTTGAAGACGGATAAGACGATCGAAAAGATCTTGCTGGAGCGCGGCGCGCAGGGCTCTTTGGGGCGCATCTTTGCGATGGCGCGCGAGAAGGGCGTCCGCGTGCAGTTCGTTGCGAAGGAGGCGCTCGACAGGGAGAGCCGCGAAAAGCGCCATCAGGGCGTCATCGCCTTCACGACGGACTACGAATACGCCGATCTTTACGACATCCTCTCCGAGAAGGAAAGCAGTCTTATCATCCTTTGCGACGGCATCGAGGACGTGCATAACCTGGGCAGCATCCTCCGCGTGGCGGAGTGCGCGGGGGCGGACGGCGTCGTCATCCCCAAAGCGCGCGGGGCGAGCGTCACCGAGGCGGTCGTGCGCATCTCGGCGGGCGCCGCCGAGCACATGAAGGTCGCAAAGGTCGCCTCTCTGAACGCCGCCATCGAAACGCTGAAAAGCCGCGGCTATTGGGTGTATGCCCTCGAAGCGGGCGGCGAGAGCATCTACGACTGCGACTTGAAGGGCAAAGTCGCCCTCGTCGTGGGCGGGGAGGACAGCGGCGTCAGGCGCCTCACGCGCGAGACGTGCGATAAAGTCCTCTCTCTGCCCCTCTTTGGCAAAGTCAATTCCCTCAACGCCTCGGTGGCGCTGGGGATCGCGGCTTACGAGGTGGTGCGTGCAAGACTCGGAACGTGACGAAGCGCTCGTCGAACGGGCGCAGCGGGGGGATGCGGAGGCGACCGAACAGCTCCTGCGCCGCTATGCGGGCACGGTGCGCGCCCATGCGCGCCGCTTCTTCCTTGCGGGCGGGGAGACGGACGATCTCGTGCAGGAAGGCATGATCGGGCTGTATGCCGCCGTCCGCGAATACCGCCCCGAAGAGGGCAAGAGTTTCAAAAATTTCGCCTATCTTCTGGTGCGGCGGCATATTCTGGACGCCGTCAAGCGCTCCGCCCGCCGCAAGAACGTGCCGCTCAACGAATCGGTCTCCCTCTTCGACCCCACGCTGGGGGACAGGGCGGAGGAAGGCTCGCCCGAAGATATGATCTTGGAGAGCGAGGCGCAGCGCGAATTCCGCCGCCGCCTCATGAAGGAGCTTTCCGACTTCGAATTCCGCGTGGTCATCATGTATCTCGAAGGCATGAGCTATGCGGAGATCTGCGAGGCGACGGGGAAGGGCGTCAAGAGCATCGACAACGCGCTATCGCGCGCCAAGCGAAAATTACAGACAGTCTATCAGGGGGACGCGCGCTGACGCGTGCCCTGCAGCCGCGGCATCGTTCGCCGCATTTCAGCTCAACGGGAGGGGAACATGCATACGTCTCTCTATCGGCGGTACCGCCCGCAGACCTTCGGGGAAATGGTGCGGCAGGAGCACGTCGTCAAGGTGCTCCAAAATCAGATCGAACAAAACGCGGTGGGGCACGCCTATCTCTTTACGGGTCCCCGCGGTACGGGCAAGACGACGGTCGCCCGCATCTTTGCGCGCGCCGTCAACTGCGAACGCCCCGTAAACGGCTCGCCCTGCGGCGAGTGCGCCGTCTGCCGCGCGCTTTCGGAGGGCAGTCTCGACATTTTGGAGATCGACGCCGCCTCCAACAACGGCGTCAACGAGATGCGCGACCTGCGCGAAAAGGTGCAGTATCCGCCCGTTTCGGGAAAATATAAAGTGTATATCGTGGACGAGGTGCATATGCTCACGGACAGCGCCTTCAACGCGCTGTTGAAGACGCTTGAAGAGCCGCCCGCCCACGCCATCTTCATTCTGGCGACCACCGAGCCGCACAAGATCCCCGCGACCATCCTCTCCCGCTGTATGCGGCTCGACTTCAAACTCATCCCCGAAGAGGACCTTGAAACGCACTTAAAGCGCATAGATCGGAAGAGCACACGTC
>URMI01000123.1 GCA_900548845.1 uncultured Clostridia bacterium
TTCCATTTATCCCTTTTCTTACTCCCCTTTCAGGTACTTCGCGGCATAGACGGCGCTCAATGACGCATACGCCTTGTTGACGCGCCCGCGCGTCCCCGTGGCATCGATGGGCACATCCTCGGTGGAAATGGCGGTCAAACCCTCCTCCAACACAAGCCCCAGCATGTAGGGAATGGTGACGTAACTTGCAAACAGCACCTCTTCGCCCTCTTTGAGGACAGCGATCTGGATGCCCTTCCTGTATCTCGGCAGCGGGTCGACCTGCGCCACGATGATGCGCTTGATCCTCCCGCCCGTGATGGCGACGACCACTTCGCCCTCGCCGTCGATCTGCGACGCAAAGACGACTTCGTCCCCCTCGTTGAGGTTGATGCCCTTGACGCCGCCCGCGATGCGCCCCTGCGAAGGGATATCGTCCTTCCTCGCATTCAGGCACATACCGCATTTTGTCACGAAGAAGATGGTCTCCTCCTTTTCCTCCGTGTCCGTCTCGACGCCGATGACGCGGTCGTCCTCGTTGAGGCGGATGGCCTGGAAGACGGGCTTGCCCACATTGTATTCGCTCCACGCCGTGCGCTTGATCATGCCGCGCTCGGTGTAGAAAAGCGCGTCGCCCTCGCTCGTGTCGGCGGGGAAGAGCGCCACGGGAAGCTCGCCCTCTGTGGCGTCCTCGAAGAGGTCGGCAAGCGAATACCCCGCTTCCGTGAAGCGGCAAGCGGCCTGTTCGGGGCGCAGGCGGAAGCAGTTGCCGCGGTCGGAGAACACCCACACGTCGCAGTCGGACATGATGGAGAGCGTCGTCTTCATGATGTTGTTGGGCTTGGTCTTTTGAGACAGCTCCTTGTTGGACTGCGAGAAGTTCTTCTCGGTCACGCATTTGAGCATGCCGTCGTAGGAGATGCAGAGCAAACTCTCCACGCCGGGCGCGCGCACGTCGGCGCGCACGGGGCCCGCGTCTTCGAGCGTCTCCACGAGCACCGAGCGGCGGGGCGAGGGATACTTCTTCTTGATCTCCAAGATCTCTTCCTTGACGACTTCGAGCTGCCGCTGCTTGCTGCCCACGATGGCGGTGAGCTTCTTGATGAGCTCTTTGAGCTGCTTCAATTCCTCCTCGAGCTTGAAGACTTCGAGCTTGGTGAGCCGCGCGAGGCGCAGATCGAGGATGGCCTGCGCCTGCCGTTCGGAGAGGTCGAAGCGCTTTCTCAATTTGTCGCGCGCGTCGGACGTCGAATCGGCGTTCTTGATGATTTGGATGACCTCGTCGATGTTGCGCACGGCGATGATGAGGCCTTCCAGGATATGGCAGCGCTCCTTCGCCTGGTTGAGATCAAACTTCGTGCGGCGCAGCACGACTTCGCGCTGGTATTCGACGTAGTAGCGGATGATCTCCAATAGCCCCATGAGCATGGGCTTGCCGCCCGCGATGGCGACCATGTTGATGCCGAACGTCGTTTCAAGGTCGGTATATTTATAGAGGAGCTTCATCACGGCGTCCACGTCGCAGTCGCCTTTGAGTTCGACGACGGCGCGCATGCCCACGCGGTCGGACTCATCCCTCACGCCCGTGATGGCGGCAAACTCCTCCTTCTTCTCCTCCCTGAGCTCCGCGATGCGGCGGAGGAGGTTGGCTTTGTTCACCTGATAGGGAAGTTCGCTGATGACGAGGAGCTTCCGATCTCCCTCGCCCGCCTCCATGCGCGTCTTGGCGCGCAGCGTTATCTTCCCCTTGCCCGTCTTGTACGCCTCGTTGAGCTCCCCCCGCACGATGTACCCGCCCGTAGGGAAGTCGGGCGCGGGGAGCTTCTTCATGAGCTCATCGAGCTTGATGGTGGGCTTGTCGATATACGCGACGACGGCGTCGATGCTCTCTCCTAAATTATGGGGCGGGATGTTGGTCGCAAGCCCCACGGCGATGCCCGCCGCCCCGTTGACGAGAAGATTGGGGAAGCGCCCGGGGAGCATATCGGGCTCCTTCAGGGAGTCGTCGAAGTTGAGCGAGAAGGGCACGGTCTCTTTATAGAGGTCGCGTAAAAGTTCGAGGGCGATGGGCTCCAGCCGCGCCTCGGTATAACGCATGGCGGCGGCGGGGTCGCCGTCCACCGAGCCGAAGTTGCCGTGGCCGTTGACGAGCGTGCGCCCCATGTTGAAGTCCTGCGCCATACGCACCATGGCGTCGTACACCGAACTGTCGCCGTGCGGGTGATATTTACCCATGCAGTCGCCGACGATACGCGCCGACTTCTTGTGCGGCTTATCGGGCAGCAGCCCCATCTCGAACATGGTATAGAGGATGCGCCGCTGCACGGGCTTCAAGCCGTCCTCGACGCGGGGAAGCGCTCTGTCCATGATGACGAACTCCGCATACGGGAGCATCGCCGAAGGGAGCACTTCCTCAAGCGGCGTTACGAACAGGCTGCCCTGCGGCTCTTCCACCTTTTTCTCATTCTTCCGCATTGCCGCCCTCCTTCTTGAGCTTCACCTTGTCCATAAAGGTATCTACCTTGTTAAAGTTTGCATAGCGGGCGAGGAACTGCTTTCTTCCCTCCACCCGGTCCCCCATCAGCGTCGTCACCATGTTCTCGGCGGCGACGGCGTCCTCGATGGTCACCTGCGTGAGGTTTCGCCGCATGGGGTCCATCGTCGTCTGCCAGAGCTGTTCGGCGCTCATTTCGCCGAGGCCCTTGTAGCGCTGGATGAGATACCCTTTGCCCGCCTTTTCGATCTTCTCCTGCAATTCCTTGTCGTCGTAGGCGTACTCTTCGAAGGAGCCGTTCTGCTTATACACCTTATAAAGGGGCGGCATGCCGATATAGACATACCCCGCATTGACGAGCGGCCGCATATAGCGGAAGAAGAAGGTGAGCAGGATGCAGCGGATATGGAAGCCGTCCTGGTCGGCATCGGAGAGGATGATGACCTTGTGGTAGTTGGCTTTGTCGAGGTTGAAGTCGTTCCCCACCCCCGCGCCGAGCGCCGAGATGAGCGTTCGTATCTCCTCGTTGGCAAGCACCTGATCGAGCCGCTTCTTTTCGACGTTGAGCGGCTTTCCCCGAAGGGGCAGGATAGATTGGAACTGCCTCACGCGCGCCTGCTTTGCCGTGCCGCCTGCCGAATCGCCCTCGACGATGAAGAGCTCGTTCTGCTCGGCTTTCCTGCCCGAGCAGGCGGCGAGCTTCCCCACGAGCATCAGAGAGTCGATGCTGTTCTTGGCGCGCGCCGTATCCTTGGCCTGCCGCGCCGCAAGACGGACGCGGGCAGCCCCCTGCGCCTTCTTGATGATCTCTTCGAACACCTTCTTGCTGCCGTTCTGCGCGGCGAGCGTGCGCATCCCCTCGACGACGGCTGCCTCGACGATGGGCCTAACTTCGGAATTGCCGAGCTTTGTCTTGGTCTGCCCTTCGAACTGCACGTTCTTGAGCTTGACGGAAAGCACGGCGGTCAGCCCTTCGCGGAAATCGTCCCCCTGGAAGTTGGCGTCCTTCTCCTTCAAGAGCTTATTTTCGCGCGCATAGTCGTTGAGCATGCGCGTGAGCCCGCTTCGAAAGCCCGTCTCGTGCGTGCCGCCCTCGGGCGTGGGGATATTGTTGACGAAGGAAAAGAGGTTTTCCGTGAACTCCCCCGTGTGCTGGATGGCAAACTCCACCCACACGCCGTCCGCCTCCGTCTTATAATAGAGCGGCTTGTTGTAGAGCGTCGATTTCCCCTCGTTGAGCGACTTCACGAAGTCGGAAATGCCGCCGTCGTAGCGGTATTCCACATGATAGGGCTGCGTCGCGTCGGCAAGGTCGATCTGTTCGGGCTCGTCGCCCTCCTTCATCTCCGCCATCGTCACGCGCTCGTCGGTGAGGGTGATGGTGATGCCCTTGTTGAGGAAGGCAAGCTCGCTCAGCCTGTTCTGTACGACGGAGAGCTGGAAATTTGGGTCGGGGAAGACGTTCTCATCGGGCATGAAATGCACGAAGGAGCCGTGCTTTTTGGTGCGCTCCTTGGTCTTTTCGAGGGGCGCGACGGGAATGCCCGACTCCCATTTCTTCTTCTTTTGATCGTAATAGGAATGGAACTCCATGCGCCAGACGTACACGTCGCGGCACACTTCGACTTTCAGCCACTTGGAGAGCGCATTGGTGACGGACGCGCCCACGCCGTGCAGGCCGCCCGAGAAGGAATAGTTGTGCTCGTCGAACTTGCCGCCCGCATGCAGCTGCGTAAAGACGACCTGCACGCCCGAAACTTTGGTCTTGGGGTGGATGTCGGTGGGGATGCCGCGGCCGTTGTCGCGCACGGAGGCGCTGCCGTCCTTATAAAGGACGACGTCGATGCGGTCCGCAAAGCCGTTGGCGGCCTCGTCGATGGCGTTGTCAACGATCTCCCACAGAATGTGGTGGAGTCCTTTGGTGCTCGTCGTGCCGATGTACATGCCGGGGCGCAGGCGCACGGCCTCCAACCCTTCGAGGACGGTGATGTCCCCCGCGTCGTAATGTGTGCTCATACGTTCCTCTGTCTCCCTTCCCCGCGGAAAACGCAGATC
>URMI01000124.1 GCA_900548845.1 uncultured Clostridia bacterium
GGCAGGCTGCTTCCAGCGCGTTGACAAGGGCGGTCGCAACGCCTTTTCCCGTGTGCGCGGGATGGACGTAGAGGCGGTCCAGATAGCCGTCCTTTGTCATATCGGCAAAGCCGAGGAGCGCGCCGTTTTCTTCGGCGACGAGCGTATGACGGGCGCGGAAGGAGGCGTCCCATGCTTCTTCGTCGATGTGTCCCGTCGCCCAGGCGTCGAGCTGTTCTTTGGTATAATCGCCGCTGCAGAGCGTGTGTACGCTTCGATAAAAGAGGTCTGCGATTGCGGCAAGGTCATCCGTTCGGTAGGGCCGCAGCGTCATTTGCGCTCCTTTAAGGTGAGATACACCATGAGGACGGCGATATCGGCGGGGTTGACGCCCGAGATGCGCTCCGCCTGTCCCAGGTTGAGGGGGCGGATGCGGGCGAGCTTTTCCCGCGCTTCGAGGCGGAGCCCGTCGATGTGCTCGTAATCAAGATCGGGCGGCAGCGGCTTTTCTTCCATCCGCTTTGCCTTTTCGCGCTCGCGCTCGCTCGTCTTCAAGTAGCCCTCATAGCGCACTTCCGTCTCGGCGGAAAGGAGGATGTCGTTGGGCACGCCTTCAAAGAGGCCGAATTCGCGTCTGAGTTCCGCGATCGGGATGTTGCGGCGCAGAAGATCGGCATAGGTGACGCCGTTCGTAAAGTGCTCGCCGTGCGCTTCCAGAAGGGCGGCGGATTGCTTGTTGTCCGCGCGCGTGTTGAGGAGGGAGAGCACCTCTTCGCGCATTTGTTTGCGTTCCAAAAAGCGCTGCCATCTTTCGTCCGTCACGAGCCCGCACTCCCGCCCGATCGGGGTGAGGCGCACGTCCGCGTTGTCCTGCCGAAGGAGCAGGCGGAACTCCGCGCGCGAGGTCATCATGCGGTAGGGCTCGTCGGTGCCTTTCGTCACGAGGTCGTCGATGAGCACGCCGATATACGCCTGATCGCGCCGCAAAATGAGCGGGGGAAGCCCACGCAGTTTCAAGGAGGCGTTGAGCCCCGCCACAAGCCCCTGCGCCGCCGCCTCTTCATAGCCGCTCGTGCCGTTGATCTGTCCCGCGGTATAGAGGCCTTCCACCTTCTTGAATTCGAGGGTGGGCAGAACGTCGAGGGTGTCGATGCAGTCGTACTCGATGGCATAGGCATAGCGCACGATCTCGCACTGTTCCAGCCCTTCGACCGTGCGGTACATCTCCTTCTGGAGGTCGTGGGGGAGGGAAGTCGAAAGCCCCTGCACATAGATCTCAGTGGTGTCGGCGCCCTCGGGCTCCAGAAAGAGCTGATGGCGCTCCTTGTCGGAAAAGCGCACGACCTTCGTTTCGATGGAAGGGCAGTAGCGGGGGCCCGTCGAAGAGATGGTGCCGTTATAGAGGGGCGCGCGGTCGAGATTGCTTAAAATGAGCTCGTGCGTTTTTTGGTTGGTGTAGGCAAGATAGCACGGTACCTGCGTCTTGGGCACGCCTTCATTCATGAAGGAGAAGGGGAAGAGGAGGGTATCGCCCTCCTGTGCGGTGAGTTTTTCAAAGTCCACCGTGCGGCCGTCGAGGCGGGCGGGGGTGCCCGTCTTGAAGCGGCGCACCGAATAGCCGAGCTCCATGAGGCTTTGGGTGAGGAGAGTGGCGGGGGCGAACCCGTTGGGGCCGCTCTCTTTGACGACCTCCCCCGTGATGGTGCGCGCATTGAGGTAAACGCCCGTCGCCACGACGACGGCGCGGCAGGAAAAGACGCCGCCGTAGTTTGTGACGACGCCCGAAACTTTCCCGTTTTCCGTGAGGATGCGCGCCGCTTCGCCCTGCACGATGCGCAAATTTTCCGTGTGCTCCAAAACGCGCTTCATTTCGCGGTGGTAGGCGTTTTTGTCCGTCTGGGCGCGGAGGGACTGCACGGCCGCTCCCTTGCCCGTGTTGAGCATTCTGATCTGCAGCGTGCAGCGGTCGGCATTGAGGCCCATTTCCCCGCCCAGAGCGTCTATTTCGCGCACCAGATGCCCCTTCGCCGTGCCGCCGACGGAGGGGTTGCAGGGGAGAAAGCCGATGCTGTCTAAGTTGAGTGTCAAAAGGACGGTCTTCTGCCCCGTGCGGGCGAGGGCGAGGGCGGCTTCGCTCCCCGCATGCCCCGCGCCGATGACGACGGCGTCATACGTCCCTTCCGAAAATTCATGCATACGTTATTGCTTTAAGACGGCGCTCTTGATGTCGGTCACGGCCTTTGCGACGCTGTCGTTGAGGCGCATGAGGTCGGCGATCTTGTCGCGCGCGTAGATGATGGTGGAGTGGTCTCTGCCGCCCATCACTTTGCCGATGGAGATGAGGGGCACGGAGAGCATGTCGCACATCAGGAAGATGCAGATCTGGCGGGCGCGGACGAGATCCTGCCGCTTGCTCTTGCCCGTGATGTCGCTCTCTTTCAAGGAAAAATAGTGGGAAGCCGCGCGGAGGATGCTCTCGGGCGTCACTTCCTCCTGCGCGTCGCCCTCTCCCACGCTCTCCTGAAGGGCGAGGGAGGCAAGTTTCAAGCTGATGGGCTCTTCGTGCAGCTTGCTCGCGAAGATGACGGTATTGAGCCGCCCTTCGAGGGTGCGCACGTTGTTGTCGGTGTTCCTCACAAGGAAGGAGAGCACGTCGTCGGGGATGACGTACTTCTTTTCGAGCGCCTTGCGCTTTAAGATGGCGATCTTCATTTCGAGATCGGGCGGCTGGATGTCGGCGATGAGCCCGCCTTCGAAGCGCGTTCTGAGGCGCTCTTCGAGCGTCGTCAGCTCCTTTGCGGGGCAGTCGGAGGAAATGACGATCTGCTTGTGCTGCGAAAAGAGTTCGTTGAAGGTGTGGAAAAACGCTTCCTGCACGCCGTGCTTGTTCGCCCAGAACTGGATGTCGTCGATGATGAGCACGTCCACATTGCGGTAGCGGTTGCGAAAGCGCGACTCGCTGTCCCTCCCTGAACCGCGCTTTGAATACATACTGTCCACATACTCGTTGAGGAACTTCTCGCTCGTGGTGTAGATGACGTGGAGGGAGGGTTTCTTCTCGGCGATCTCGTTGGCGATGGCCTGCATGAGGTGGGTCTTCCCGAGCCCCGTGCCGCCGTAGATGTAGAGGGGGTTGAAGTTTTCGCCGGGCGCTTCCGCGACCGACTTTGCCGCCGCATAGACGAACTTGTTGGAAGGCCCCACGACGAAGGAATCGAAGGTGAAGCGCTTATCCAAAGTGACGGTCGTCTCTTCGAGGGCGTCGGGCATCTCGGTGAGCGTATAAGTCTCGCTCCCGTCGACGACGATGATGAAGTCATTCAGCCCCGTATCGGAGGTGGAGACGGCTTCGCGCAGTTTTTCGGCATGGCTCGTCGTGATGACGCTCGCGACAAGGTCGGTCTCCGCTCTGAGCACGATCTTGCGGTTGACGATATCCTGGGGGACGAGCGGCTCGATGAACGCGCTGAAAGAGATGGGCGTGAACAGCTGTTTCGCCCGCTCCTCGATCTGGTTCCACATAACTTCCAATTGGGTGATTTCCGCCATTTTTTCCTCTGAAACGCTTTTCCTTTTTTCGCCGTTTTGTTATAATAGGGATAGAAAAGCCGATCATACTCAATTATAATACAAGTTCTGCCGAAAGAAAAGTGTTTTTCAAGAGAAAGTTCCCCGCATGCGCATAAAAAAACTCACTCTCCACAACTTCAGGAACTACGAAGACGAGACGTTCGCCTTTGAGGACGGGCTCAACGTCCTCACGGGCCGCAACGCGCAGGGCAAGACCAACTGCGCCGAAGCGGTCTTTTACCTGTGCACGGGTTCTTCGCTCCGCATCCGCCACGACCGCCAGCTCATCCGCCGCGGGGAGAGCTGCGCTTCCCTCCGTGCCGAGGGGGAGAGCCGCTTCGGCACCCTCTCTCTGGAAGCGGACATCTTCGAAAACAAGCGCGAACTGCGCGTCAACGGCGTCAAAGTCAGTAAAAGCGCCGATTTTCTGGGCAACATCAACAGCGTGTTCTTTTCCCCGGGCGAGCTGCGCCTCATCCAGGACGGCCCCGACGAGCGCCGCCGCTTTCTCAATCTTTCCATCTCGCAGACTTCCCGCCCCTATGCGCAGGCGCTTCTGCGCTACAATAAGATATTGGACCAGCGCAACAACCTTCTGAAGAACCGCGACGTTTCCCTCGTCCTCGATACTCTCCCTGTGTGGGACGAACAGCTTGCCCGCTATGCCGCCGTCATCGTGCGCCACCGCGCGGCGTATCTGAAAGAACTTTCTCCCCTTGCCGCCGAGGCGCACGCATTCCTCACCGAGGGAGCGGAAGAGCTTTCGCTCTCCTTCGACGCGGACTATCCCGAGGGGGAGGAGGCGATCGCGGAAGAGCTTAGGAAGGAGCTCTCCGCCGCCAATGAGCGAGATTTAAGGCTGGGCTTTACGACGGTGGGGCCGCACCGCGACGACGTCAAGATCGCGATCGGCGGGGCGGACGCCCGCGCCTTTGCCTCGCAGGGGCAGGCGCGCACAGATCGGAA
>URMI01000125.1 GCA_900548845.1 uncultured Clostridia bacterium
CGCTCTTCCGATCTGATATGAAAGTCAATGTAAAAAAACTGCGGGAGGGCGCCCGCCTTCCCGTCTACGGAACGCAGTTTGCCGCGGGGGCGGATCTTTACGCCCTCGAAGAGCAGCCCGTCGTCATCCCCGCGGGGGAGACGCGCTTTATCCATACGGGCATCGCCGTCGAGCTTGAAGAAGGCACGGTGGGGCTCGTGTATGCAAGGAGCGGCCTTTCCTGCAAGCAGGACCTCGCGCCCGCCAACAAGGTGGGGGTTATCGACTGCGACTACCGCGGCGAAGTGCTCGTCGCCCTCCACAACCACGGGAAGGAGACGCGCACCGTCGAGAGCGGCGACCGCATCGCCCAGCTCGTCGTGGCGCCCGTTCTCCATGCGGAATTTGAGGAGGCGGAAGAACTTTCCGCGACCGTGCGCGGCGCGGGCGGATTCGGTTCGACGGGGAAAAACGGATGAGAATGCGCAGAAAACGCAACCTCGAGCCCAGGCTCGAGGCTTGCTCGGATATTCTGGCGGCGCGCGGCGTCCCCATGAAAGACCTCAAAAAGGCGGCGGAAGAGTACCGCGCGCTCTTCGATTACGAGGAGCTTTTCGGCAATCGGAACCCCGTGAGGCTCGAGATCGGCTGCGGCAACGGCGGCTTTGTTTCGGAAGCCGCACGGCGCGAGCCGGACGTCAATTTCCTCGCGGTGGAGATCATCTCCAACGTCATCGTCACGGCGATGGAGCGCATCAGGAAGGAGAACGTCAAAAACGTCCGCTTTCTGAACATCCCCGCGGAAGTGCTCCCGTGCTTCGTGCCGAGAAAGAGCGTCGAGTGTATCTATCTCAACTTTTCGACGCCGCTCCCCGGCAGCACGCACGCCCGCCAGCGGCTCACGTCGCCCCGCTTTCTTGCGATCTACCGCGAACTTTTAAAGGACGGCGGCACCATCGTCCAGAAGACGGACAGCGAGGACTTTTTCGATTATTCCGTCGAGCAGCTCCTTTTGAACGGCTTTGCGGTGGAGGACGTCACGCGCGACCTTCACAACAGCGACGCCGCCAAGGACAACATCGTCACCGAATACGAACGGCAGTTCGCCGGGCAGGGGAAGCCCATCTTCCGACTCATCGCCCGGCTCGATCATAAGGAGGAAATATGATGAACTTCGGGTACTATATGCCGACCAGGCTCGTCCTGGGCAGGAATTGTGTGACGGAACACGCGGAGCTTTTTGCCCCGCTCGGCAAGCATGCGCTCATCGTCACGGGCAAGAGTTCCGCCTTCAACGGCGCGCTCAACGATGTGCTCTCCGCCCTGAATGCGAACGGGCAGGCGGCTACGGTATTCGACCGCGTCACGCCCAACCCCGGCATCCCCTGCATCCGGGAGGGCATCGCGCTTTTGAAGAGCGCGGGCGCCGATTTCATCGTGGCGATCGGCGGGGGCTCTCCGATGGACGCGGGCAAGGCGATCGCCCTTCTTTCCGTGCAGGAGCGGGCGGACAGCGAGATCTTCGCGGGCAACTATGCTCCCGAAGCGCTCCCCATGGCGCACATTCCCACGACGGCAGGCACGGGCAGCGAAGTCACGCCCTACTCCATCCTCACCAACGACGTGCGTCAGACCAAGACGAGCATCTCTTCGCCCGCGCTCTTCCCGCGCGTCGCCTTCCTCGACGGCAAGTATATGGCGCAGCTTGCGCCTCAGGTCTCCTTGAATACGGCGCTCGACGCCCTTTCGCACGCGGTGGAGAGCATGCTCTCGCGCAATGCCATCCCCATGTCGAATATGTTCTCCGAGGAGGCGATCGAGCTCATCGTGCCGCTCCTCGGCAAGGCGCAGAACGGCCGCATGACGCTCGAAGAGCGCGATACGCTGCTGTATGCTTCCGCGCTTGCGGGCATGGCGATCGCCCAGTCGGGCACGACCGCCGTCCACGGCATGGGCTATGCGCTCACCTATTTCCACGGCATCCCGCACGGCAGGGCGAACGCGCTGCTGCTCGGCGAGACGCTGCGGCTGTGCGAAGAAAAGAAGGTGCGTGCGCTGCCGCATATTCTGGCTGCCTTCCGTGCGCCGCTCGACGGCGTGACTTCCCTTCTCGACGCCCTCGTGGGCAAACGCGAGGAGATCGGAAAGGAAGAGCTCGAAGCGTATGCCGCCCGCGCCATGATGAACAAGAACATCAAGAAGTCGGTGTATGAGCCCACCTTCGACGAGGTGCGCCGCATCTACTTCCAGTCCTTCGGCTACGACGCCGACGAAGAGTAATTCGGGTGGCGCGGAAACCGCCCGCCTGATCATGAGAAAAAACGAAGGGCGCGGTCAGACCGCGCCCTTCCCCGGAGAAAGCCATGTGGCATGAAATTTTGTTCCGTGTTCTGAGCATCGTCAACTATGTCGTGCTCATCATCGTTGCGATCCCCGTCCTGCTGCAGGTCTTGTATATCGTGCTCGGGTTCCTGCCCAAGAAGACCTATCCCAAGAGCGAAAAGAAGGGGCGCATCGCCTATCTTATCCCCGCTCACAACGAGGCGGACGTCATCTACGGAACGGTGAAAGACCTGCTGGAAGGGCAGGACTATCCTCGGGAAAAGTTCGACGTCTTTGTCGTTGCTCACAACTGCACGGACGACACGGCGGAGCTTGCCGGAAAGGCGGGTGCGAAGGTGCTCGTTCTGAACGATCCCGACCCCGCGCACCGCATGGCGCTCTATCCCTTAAAGCACGGCATCGCGCACATCCTGGCGCAGGAGGGGGAAGGAGCGTACGATTTTGTGGTGCATCTCGACGCCGATAACCGCATCGACCCCGCCTTCTCCGCGCGGATGAACGATGCCTATCAGGCGGGCGTCGATTTCGCGCGTCCCTATGAAGGGGCGCTCAACGGCACGCAGAATTTTTACAGCAAGGCGAGCGCCATGATCTATGCCTTCGATTCGCGTTACGGCAGCCGTGTCAGAGAGCGCCTGCACCTTTCGGCGCACGTCAACGGCTCCGGCGCCATGATGAGCGTGCGGATGCTGCAAAAGACGGGCGGATACGACTGCGAGCTGGTGTGCGACGACGCCGAATTCAACATGAAACGCATGTTCGACGGCTATAAGGGGCACTTTGTCGAGGACGCCGTCGTCTACGAGGATATGCCGTCCTCCTACCGCGATACATACAACCGCAACAAGCGCATGGGCAGCGGGGCTTCTGGGCTCTTCAAAAAGAATGCGGGAAAGCTCTGGAAGTACTTCTTCCGCACGGGAGACTTTTCCTTCCTCGAAGTGTACTTTCTCTTCTCGCTGAGCCTCCTCAACGTGCTCATCGGCGTGTGGCTGCCCCTTTATTATATTTATCACTTCCTCTACTGCGGGTTTGCGGGATGGGGCGGGATGGCGCTTTCGCTGCAGACTGCGGCATACTATCAGTCGATGGTGTGGAACACGCTCTTTTCCGCGCTCGGCATTGCGGTGGGGCTGTTTATCCTCTTCGGCTATGTGCAGGGGATCTTCCTTGCCGTTTCCGACTATAAAAAGCTGGGCGCCTCCCGCTGCCGCGAGCTTGTGGGAACGGTGCTCGGGTTTCCCGCTTTTTTGGTGCTGTACGGTGTCACGCTGCTCGTCGGCGCCTGTTCCAAACCGAGTTGGGGCAAGGTGACGCGCAACGTCCCGCCCAAGACCCTGCAAAAATAGGAGCCTGCCTATGGACTATTCGGTAGAAGTCGAACACCTGAGTAAATCTTACGGCGAAGTGAAGGCGGTCAACGATATTTCTTTCCGCGTCAGGCAGGGTTCGCTCTTTGCCTTTCTCGGCGTTAACGGCGCGGGAAAGAGCACGACCATCAACATCATCTGCTCCATCCTGAAAAAGGATGCGGGCAGGGTGACGGTGTGCGGGCACGACCTCGACCGCGAGGGCGACCGCATCAAGGAAGAGATCGGCATCGTCTTTCAGACGAGCGTGCTCGACAAACAGCTCACCGTTGCCGAAAACCTCGATCTGCGCGCCTCCTTTTACGGGCTTTCCAAGGCGGCGAGGAAGAAAAACGTGGAGCGCATCGTCGAACTTTTGTCGTTGCAGCCCATCCTGAAGCGCCCCGTCGGCAACCTTTCGGGCGGGCAGCAGCGCCGCGTCGACATCGCGCGCGCCATGGTGCACGATCCGCGCCTTCTGATGCTCGACGAGCCTTCGACAGGCCTCGATCCCAAGGCGCGCCTTGCGGTCTGGTCGCTCATCGACGGCATCCGCGCCGAAACGGGCATGACCGTCTTCCTCACCACCCATTATCTGGAAGAGGCGGAAAAGGCGGGGTATGTCGTCATCATGGACAGGGGGCAGATCATCGCCGAAGGGACGCCCAACGAGCTCAAAAACCGTTATAGCTACGACAGCCTCTTAAGCTACCGCAAGCGGGATGAGGCGTTCGAGAAAGGGCTTTGCGCGGAGGGATACCGTTTTTCCTATGACGGCGAAAAACGAGATCGGAAGAG
>URMI01000126.1 GCA_900548845.1 uncultured Clostridia bacterium
CGAACAATGGGGCATTTCCAAGCTCGCAAATGGTCAAAGCCCCACCGGGGCTTTGCCAAGAAAGCATTTGCTCGCCCCTCGAGAGGGCGCCTAAAATAAGGAATTGCACCGAATTTAGAGAGCATTTGCTCGCCCTTACACAGGGGAGGCTAACATTGCAGGGCTCCCAAAAAAGATTTGCCTTTGCAAAGATTTTTTGGGAAAAGGAGACGTAGGCGTAAAAAGCGCAGCGGTTGCCGTAAGGCGACCGCTCGCATATGCGCCTTGCGGCGACGCGGTGACTCCTTCCGTCTGCTTCGCAGCCACCTCCCTCAGCGAGGGAGGCAAGGGGAGGACGGGCACCGTACTATGCACTCCGCTGCGACGAGGAGGCAAGGGAATGGGCGACGGGGGGAGGGTAAAAAGTTCTCAAAGGTATGCGTGTTTCGTTGACAAACGGCATTTTCGCGTGTATAATGAGTGGCATGAAGCACGAAATGTCCCTCGCAATTTACGGCAAGTATCTTTACCGCGGCGAAGCGTCGGGGTGCTTTTGCGCGTAAATCGGGTGCGGCAGAACAAACGGTCATGCACGGTTTGCGCTCAAATGCGGGGCGCAGACCGTTTTTTATTTGAACACAAGGAGTAAAGAACAATGTCACAAAATGTCATGGACACGCTGCGTGCGCGCGGCTTCATCAAGCAGACGGTGTACGAGGACGAGCTCTACGAAAAGCTCGGCAAAGAGAGCGTGCCCTTCTATATCGGCTTCGACCCCACGGCGGACAGTTTGCACGTCGGGCACTTCATGCAGCTCATCGCCATGCGCCATATGCAGGACGCCGGCCACAAGCCCATCATCCTCATCGGCGGCGGCACGGGCATGATCGGCGACCCTTCGGGCCGCACCGATATGCGCTCCATGATGACGCGCGAGACGGTGAAATATCACGTCGAATGCTTCAAAAAGCAGATGTCGCGCTTCATCCGCTTCGAGGGCGAGAACGGCGCCATCATCGTCGACAACGCCGACTGGCTGCTCGATCTCAACTACATCGACTTCCTGCGCGAGATCGGCGCGCACTTCTCCGTCAACAAGATGCTCACGGCGGAGTGCTACCGCTCCCGCATGGAGAAGGGGCTCACCTTCCTCGAATTCAACTATATGCTGATGCAGGCATATGACTTCCTTGTTCTCTTCCGCAAGTACGGCTGCCAGCTCGAACTTGGCGGCGACGACCAGTGGAGCAACATTTTAGCGGGCGCCGACCTCATCCGCCGCAAGGAGCAGAAACCCGCCTTTGCGATGACGTTTACCCTGCTCACGACGAGCGAGGGCAAGAAGATGGGCAAGACGCAGAAGGGCGCCGTCTGGCTGGACGAGAACAAGACGAGCCCTTACGAATTCTATCAGTACTGGCGCAATACGGCGGACGACGACGTCGAGAAGTGCTTCAAGCTCCTGACGTTTTTGCCGCTCGAAGAGATCGCGGAGCTCTGCGCGCACCGCGACGAGCGCATCAACGCCGCAAAAGAGCGGCTCGCCTTCGAGCTCACCAAGCTCGTTCACGGCGAGGAGAAGGCAGCGCTCGCGCAGGCGCAGGCGCGCGCCGCGTTCGGCGGCGAGGGCGAGATGCCCGAAAAGGCCATCTCCAAAGAGGCGGCTACCTTGACCCAGGCGCTCGTCGAGGCGGGGCTTTGCAAGAGCAACGGCGAGGCGAGAAGGCTCGTCGAGCAGGGCGGCGTCTCTTTGAACGGCGAGAAGGCGACCGACCCCAACGCGGCGCTGCCCGAAGGGGAGTTCACCCTCTTCAAGGGCAAGAAGGTGCGCGTCAAGATCGTGAGAAAATAACATGGACTTTCTGAGCGTCGCGGGGGAATACACGGCGGAACGCACCATCGAAAAGTCGCGGTTTCTTTCCTACGTCGCCCATGCGGCGGGCGAGGAGGAGGCGCGCGCCTTTTTGGACCGCGTGAGGCGGGAGCACCCGCTTTCGACGCACGTCTGCTGGGCGTATATCGGCGACAGGCTCGGGAATCTGCAGCGGTTTTCGGACGACGGCGAGCCGCAGGGTACGGCCGGGATGCCCATTCTGGGCGTTCTGAAGGCAAAGGAGCTCAGAGAGACCGCCGTTGCCGTGGTGCGCTACTTCGGCGGCATCAAGCTGGGAGCGGGAGGGCTGACGCGCGCCTATGCCTCCCTTGCAGCCGAGGGCGTGGAGGGCGCAAAGAAAGTCCTCTATACCGTCTGCCGCGAGCTCCTCATCGAGACGGACTACCCCGAAGTCGACCCGCTCCTGCGCTTTTTCGGCGCGAAGGGGACGATGGTGCTTATGAAGGAATTCGGAGCGCGGGCGCTGTTTACCGTCGCCGTGAAGGAGGCGGACGCGGAGGCGTTCCGGGCGGAAGTCACCGAGCTTTTGCTGGGGCGCGTTGATATCCTCGAAGGGGAGAGCTATTTCCGCCCCTTCCCTGTGTGAGTAGGGGGCGTTGGCGCATCAATATGGAATTTCACCGCTTTTCAAGCGGCTTGTGAGGTAATCGTATGAAGATCATCAAACGGGAAACTTTGAAGCAGAAGCCTTCGCCCGATGCGGAGCTGGGCTTCGGACACTATTTCACCGACTACATGTTCACGATGAAATATACGCAGGGCGAGGGCTGGCACGATCCCATGATCGAGCCCAACGAACCGCAGCGGTTCGACCTCGGCACCTCCATTTTCCACTATGCGCAGGGCATCTTCGAGGGCATGAAGGCGTTCATCCAGCCCGACGGCTCCATCGCCGTCTTCCGCCCCGAGGAGAACTGGGCGCGCATGAACCGCTCGGCAGAGAGGATGTGCATCCCGCAGTTCCCCGCGGACGTCGTCGAAGAGGGCATGGAAGAGCTTTTAAAGCTTGAAAAGGACTGGATCCCGACGAAGCCCGGCACGGCGCTCTATATCCGCCCGACCATCGTCGCGACGCGCGTCATGCTCGGCGTGCATGCATCGACCGAGTATCTCTTCTTCATCATCCTTTCGCCCGTCGGCAGCTACTATGCGCACGGGCTGGAGCCCACGAAGCTCCTCGTCGAGGACTTCTATGTGCGTTCTGCCATCGGCGGCACGGGCGAGGCGAAGTGCCTCGGCAACTACGCCGCTTCCATGAAGGCGGGCGAAGAGGCGGAAAAGAAGGGCTTCGACCAGGTGCTCTGGCTGGACGCCAAGGACAAGAAGTACGTCGAAGAAGTGGGCAGCATGAATATGTTCTTCGTGATAAACGGCGAAGTCGTGACGCCCGCGCTCGTCGGCTCCATCCTGCCCGGCATCACGCGGAAGAGCTGTCTTCAAGTGCTGCGCGACAAGGGCTATCCCGTCAGCGAGCGCCGCATCTCCATCGACGAAGTCATCGAAGCTTCCAAGAACGGCACGCTCGACGAGGCGTTCGGCACGGGTACGGCGGCGGTCATCTCCCCCGTCGGGCTCATCCGCTATAAGGACGAGGACTACGTCATCAACGGCGGCAAGATGGGCGAGGTCACCAAGATGCTGTACGATACCATCACGGGCATCCAATACGGGAAGCTCGAGGATACCTATCATTGGCGGAAAATTATTCGATGAAATCTTTTTGCTGAAGGCTCTGTCACAACAAATGGTTGATTTTTGACGAGAAATAGCGTATAATAATAGTAAGAAACAGTACCACCGAAGGAGGTAATTGGATATGCCTACTATCAAAGACGCATTAGATATTATCGGTAAGTTGACTGTCGCAGAGCAGGAAAGCCTTAAAACAATGCTTTTAAGTCCTGCCTTTGTAAAGTCTTTGAATATTGAAGATTTCGTAGCAAAGGAACGCTTTGCAGATGGTCGTGTATGCCCTCTTTGTGGCTGTATCCATGTGGTTCGCAATGGTCATCGTAAAGATGGCACACAGCGATATGTATGTAAGGATTGTGGCAAGTCCTTCGTGATTGCTACGAACTCCATTGTGTCTGGTACAAGAAAAGACTTGTCCGTGTGGGAGCAGTACATTGATTGTATGATGAATGGCTTATCCATTCGTAAGACTGCTGTTGCTTGTGGGATTCACAGAAACACCGCATTCCTTTGGAGACACAAGATTTTGGATGCACTTCAGAATATGGCAGACGATGTTACCCTTGACGGCATTATTGAGGCTGACGAAACTTTTTTCGCCATCTCGTACAAGGGCAATCATAGCAAGAGTAAGACATTTGCTATGCCACGCAAGGCTCATAAGCGTGGTCATTCTACACATATCAGAGGCTTGTCCCAAGAAAAGGTATGTGTTCCTTGTGCGGTTAATAGGAATGGCTTGTCTATCTCCAAGATTACGAATACTGGTAGAGTTTCTACAAGAGATTTACATCATATTTATGATGGTAGGATTAAGACCAATTCCACTCTTGTTACGGACAAGATGAACTCCTATGTGAGATTTACAAATGCCAATGGCATTGACCTTGTGCAGTT
>URMI01000127.1 GCA_900548845.1 uncultured Clostridia bacterium
GCTCTTCCGATCTGAACGGGTCTTTGGAGCGCAGAATTTTACACTTCTTTGCATAGGACGAGGCGCAGAAATACAGCCACTCGCCGCGCACCGAAACATCGGGCGCATAGCCGTGAATTTCCAAAGTCCTGTCTTCGTGAAACTCCCACTTCACAAGGTCGTCCGAATAATAGAACCCGCCGCACTTGGAGGTAAAGAGGAAGTATCTCCCCTTAAAGTAGACGAGCGTGGGGTCGGCAGCCTCCTTATAGGCATACTTGCCGTGCAGGGGGTGCTGGTACTTATAGGCGATTTCCAAAGGGTTACAAAGAAGTTTCATGCGTATCTCTCCTTATCTGATATCGATGTGGAAGGTCTGCGACACGACGCCCGCCGAAGTGACGGTGACGGTGAGCCTGCCCGCCTCGTGCCCCGCACGGAACACGGCAAGCGCCCTGCCGCGGAAGGAGTTGTGCCTTCTCGTCAAAAAGCCTTCGTTCGTCTTATTGAGGGCGCTTCCGAAGCCCAAAAGCTCCGCGCCGCCGCCCGAAAGCGTGAGCTCAACGGGCTGTTCGATATAGGGCTTGCGCTGCCCATGGCTGTCGGCGAACTCGATCTCGGCAAAACACAGGTCTTCGCCGTTCGCACAAAGCGCCGTTTTGTCCGTTCTGACGCGAAGGAAGGTCTCGCGGCTGCCCGTTCTGAGCTCGCTCCTTCCCACTTCGCGGCCGCTCTCATCGAGGGCGACGGCAACAAGCGTCCCGGGCGCATACCTGACATTGAAAAGCGCCTTGTATTTTTTGACGCGCTTTTCGCCGATCTTTTTGCCGTTCAGAAGAAGCCGCACGGCATAGGCGGAAGAATACACTTCGGCGACCGTCTTTTTGCCTTCATAGCCCTGCCAATTCCAGCTTGCAATGGCGTTCGTGAACTGCCACGCGCCTTTTACAGGCGTCTCGCCGCTGTGGTTTACGGGGCGGACGGCAAGATAAGGTGCCTTCCTCATCCCCCACACCGTCTGCATGAACGCCATCTGCGCCAAAGGGTCGCCCGTCATGTCCACCATGCCCTGCTCGGCAAGGAGCGGAAGGCCTTTGTAGGAAGGATAGTGCCAGCCCATGCACGCCTCGCCCAAGTAGTCCCACGCCGCCCAGACGAAGTCGCCGATGACCTGCGGATATTGTTTGACGCGCTCCCAATTGTAGGGAAGATCGCCCGCCATCGTCTCCGAGCCCACCATCATGCGGTCGGGATATTTCTTCACATCGATGTCATAGCGGGAGGAGGCATAATTGAGTCCGACGATATCGAGCGAGAGGGCAATATCCGCGACGATCTTTTCCGCCGTCTTCCCCTTGCTCATCCTGAACATGAGCCCGCCCAATTTGGCAGCCCAAAAGTTGAAGAAAGCCGATCCTGCGCGCTTTTCGCGGTAGGTCTTGCCTTCGGGCAGCGGCTCGCGGCGGTACTCCCCTTTGTCGCGGTAGATGCCCATGCCTTTCTTGATATAAACGTCCAAAAGCACGTTGATGCCGCACGTCACGGGGCGGGTCGGATCGAGCGAATGCAGAAGATCGCGCATCTCGCCGCAGAGTTTTACACCCTTTTCGGAAGCCGTCTCCGTCACCTCGTTCCCGACGGAATACATCACCACGCAAGGATGATCGAAGTCCTTTTCCACCATTGCGCGGAGGTCATCCTTGTATCCCTCAAAGAAATCGCGCGAATAGTCGTGATAGTTTTTGGGGATATACCAGCCGTCGAAGCACTCGTCCATGACGTACATGCCAAGCTTATCGCACGCATCGAGGAGCGCCCGCGAGGCGGGGTTGTGCGAAATGCGCAGGGCGTTAAACCCCTGCTCTTTTAAGATGCGCACGCGGCGCTCTTCGGCATCGGGATAGCTGCACGCGCCCAGAACGCCGTTGTCGTGGTGGATGCAGCCGCCGCGAAGGAGCGTCCGCTTTCCGTTGATGAGAAAGCCCTCTTTGGCGTTCCAGGCGATGGTGCGGATGCCGAACGTCGTTTTGAGTTCCTCTCCCCCGCGTCTTGCAACGGCGGTATAGAGGTGCGGCGTTTCCGCCGACCAGAGCTTGGCATCGGGGATCGTAAATTCCCCCGCGCCGCCCTTGGCGACAAGCGTTTCGCCGTCATAAATTTCCACTTCCGCCCCCTCATCCGCCGTCACTTCAATGACGGCGGGAGAGGTAGAGCGCGTCACGATCCGCAAGGTTTTGGGGGCGTCCTTGGCGGAGACAATGAGCCACACGGGGCGGTAGATGCCCGCGCCCGAATACCAGCGGCAGTTGGGGATGAGGGAATTATCGGCGGTGACTTCGAGGAGGTTTTCCCCCGCCCTCACAACCCCGTTCAAAGAGACGGTAAATTCCGAATATCCATACTTATGCGCACCGACTTTGATGCCGTTTACAAACACTTCGGCGTTGCGGTACACGCCTTCAAAGAGGAGCGAAATATCCTTTTTCAGCTCCTCAGAAGAGAAGGTGAGCTTTTTTTGATAGCGGTACTTCCCGCTCGGGAAGAACGCCCCCGCTTCTCCGCTCAAAGCGGTCGGCGAGCGCCGCTCTACGAGCATCGCATCATGCGGAAGGGAGACGGGGGAAAACACCTTCCCCTCTTTGCAGAATTCCCAGCCACGGTTTAATTTTACGATCATTTTGCACCTTTATTTTTTCTTTTTTGCGGCCTTTGCCTCTTGTTTGGCTTTCTTTGCGGCCTCTTTTTCTTCCCGCTTTCGCTGTTTTCCAGCCTCGGCGGCAAGATATTTGTTGTTCTCCGTCTCGAAATCCAGCCCCTTCTTGGCACAAAGTTCTTTGAGGTCTGCGATACGGTTCTCTTCGTGCTCTTTCGCCGCCTGTTCGCGCTCGATACGGTCCTGTTCCTCTGGCTCGATCCAGGTGCCGCCCCTGGCAAGCACGGCTTCTTTTTTGCGCCGCAAAAGTTCCGCATTGATCTTCGGCAGTTTCTTTTCCACATTGACGAAGGGCAGAAGGATGATGACCGTTGCCGAAAGGATGATGTCAAAGAGATAGAAGCACAGCGTCATGAAGTCCTTGATGTTCTGTGCGGGATCGGGCATGATCTCAAGATTGTCGATAAAGTTCATGTTGAGGAGTGCCGACTCATAGCCGCCCGCAAAGGGAGCGTAGATGAGCGACTGAATGGCGCCGATGATCCCCACGCCCAGAAGCCCCTCAAGGCGCAGCCCGCTGCGGAATTCGATGTCATCAAAGGCAAAGAAGGTCAGCGTGATAAAGATATACGAATTAGGCAGCCAGCCCATGTTGCGCAGGAAACCGCCGATGAGTGCGGGAACGAGCTGATCGGGGAAGCACCATCCGATGACGCTGCCGATGAGCACCAACGCATAGCCGCCGATCGTCAGATTCTTGATGCCGAACTTTTTGGAGAGCGGATAGACGATAAAGGCGCCGATGCCGCCGGGCACGCCCGCGATGATGGTATAGATCATTTGCATGGAGGCGTTGGTATTGCCGCCGAGCAGATACTGGATGTAATAATACTGCACATTGCCGCCCTTGAAGTTATCGATGAGCCCCTGCATCGTCATGAGAACGATGAGGATGACATAGAAGCGGTCGGTGAACATCGCCTTGAGCTGCTCTTTCAAGGGAACGCGGTTGGAGTTGCCGCTCTCCGATTCCGCGTCGGCGTCCTCGATGACGCGTTCCTTCGTGTAGTAGTACTCCATGAGAAGGAGCGGAACAGCGCAGACGGACATGGCAATGAGGAGAATGGCATAACCCGTGATGTCATTTTGCAGCCAGAAGGGAATGAGCACCGTACCGACGATGAAGCCGATGATGATGCCCGAAATGAGCGTCCAGCACAGCTTGCGCATGAAGGAGAGCTCCATCTTCTCCTTGGGATCGTGCGTGATGAGGGAGACGATGCTGTCGCGATAGGTATTGAAGTAGGTCGTTCCGACCGTATGATAGCACGCCAGCAGGATGAAGAAATACACCCAATATGCCTCGCCGAAGAGATTGGGCGAGAAGAGGAAAATGAGAACGCCGATGATGATCGTCAGAAAGCTGAAAATGAGATACCACGGGCGCATTCTGCCTTGCTTGCACTTGGTGTGCGAGAGCAGCCAGGAATTGAGCACACTCACGCCGATGACGACAAATTTGATGATCATCATCACAAGCTGATAGTCGTTTCCCAAAGCAGCCGCCATGGGGTTGGCGGTGCCGTCCTGCCCTGTGGGATAGGCAAGCCCCACCATCTGCATGAAGAACTTCTCGACGAGCGCCGCAATGGTGTTGACGATGAAGATCATCCCGAGCGGCCCGATGAGGTGCCCAAAGACCTTCTCCTTACGGGAGACGGCGCGGGTCTTTACGCGCGAGTCGAGCAGCTTGGAATTGAAGATGCCCTTGCTAAGTAAGTTGATCTCTTTCATAGTTTCCCCTTTTCCGCTCATTATGAGAAAAT
>URMI01000128.1 GCA_900548845.1 uncultured Clostridia bacterium
CGGGGCGCAGCGTTCGCTGCGCCCCGCCCCCTATCCTCATTGTAGGCGTCATTCCCTTGCCTCCCTCCCCGGGGTCCCCAAAAAAAGACGAAGTGTTTTTTTGGGGTGGGTTTGGGGGTGAGCAAGTGCTTTCTTGGCAAAGCCACGGTGTGGCTTTGACCACTTGCGAACTTGGAAACGGCACATGGAGCGTGCCGTTTCCTGACCGAGCGCGGGCTCTACCGCGCGAGAAGGTGCCCCGAAGGGGCGGAAGGAGTCACCACATTTTAGCCTCCTCTTTGGGGAGTGAGCAGGCGCTTTCTGAATTTGATAAAATTCCTCATTTTAGGCGCCTTCTTGAGGGAGCTGTCACGGTGTTCGGCTGAAAGCCGACACCGTGACTGAGGGAGTAAAAAAATCGCCGCGAAGATCTTCCAAAGCAAAATCTTCGCGGCGAAACTTTCTCACGACTTTTTTGCGGTACGCAAAAAAGTGTGAACCTATCATTCTCTTCCGCGAGCAGGGTTTCCCTGCGCTGCGGGCCCCAATTTGCGCCATACTTGGCGCTTATTGTTCAATAAAGACAAAAAAGCGCGCGGGCGAAACCGCTGCTTGAAATCGCGGCACTCCACTCCTCACGACTTTTTTGCGGTACGCAAAAAAGTGTGAACCTATAAGCGTGAACCTATACTTGTATCATCTCAAATTCATTCCTGTTCCCGTGCGAGAGCACATTGTAAAGCTCTAAGGCGTGCGCGTCCAGCGCGAAGCAGGCGAGCGCCTCTCTTTTCAGCCCCTGCACGTCGCTCTTGCGCGTCAGCGGGCGGAAGTCGCCCCCCGAAAGCGCCGCAAGCAGGCTCTCTGCGTCCTTCTTTTTCACGGCAAGCACTTTGTAGTAGAGGGGGTTTTCAAGGTGCAGCCGCACGTCCTTTCGGTCGAGCCCCAAAAAGTTCTGCAAAAAGATGCGCTTCAACCGCGAGCGCGTGTACCGCTTGGAGATGCATTTTTCGAGCACTTCCTCATAGCCCGAATTGCTCTTTGCCATCGTGCGCAGCCTGTTTTCAAGGCCTTCCGAACAGTCGGGGCAGCGGCACACCTCTTCGGGGGCAGAAGAGAGCAGCGCGCACATCGCCGCCTCGGGGTAGGGCGCCCGCCCCGCCGCCCGTTCGAGGTCGCGGAACACATCCTGCGGCACGTTCGCCTTTATGAGCTTCTTCTCCTTCTTTTCGCCCCGCGCGACTGCCCCGCGGATGGCGGTCGCCGAAGAAAAGTTCTTCAAGAGCCCCTCGTCGCGGAACCCCCCGCCCACGCGCGCAAGGGGGAGGGGTTCGATGCCCTTCCCTTCCTGCAGCAGGGCGCGGCAGTATTCGATGCCGAGGATATTGTTGGGCAGCGTAAACAGCTTTTCGTCCATCTCCTTGTGGAGGGCGAGCACCGTCTCGGTACGGGCTTTCACATAGCTCGTGCCGTCCTTCATGTTGTCTTTTAGAAGCGCCTTGAACTGCTTGTCCTCTGAAAGCGTTGCCCTCGCTGCCGCAAGAAATTCTTCCTTCGTGCCGCTCTCGCATCCGAAGCACAGCACCTTCACCGCGGGGATGGAGGCGAGAATATGCACCGCCCCGCGCGCGAACTGTTCTGCGGAGCCCACGGCAAAGGCGGTGGGGAGCTCCAAAACGAGATCCGCGCCGTTCTCCACGGCATGGCGGGCGCGCGTGTACTTGTCAAAGAGCGCCATATCCCCGCGCTGGGTGAAGCACCCGCTCATCAGGCATAAAATTTTGTCGCACCCGCTCTCTTCGCGGATGCGTTCGAGCTGGTATTTGTGTCCGTTGTGGAAGGGGTTGTACTCACATACAACTGCTGCGATGCGCATATGCGGCCTCCGAAATTTCGTCAAATCACAAAAACTTATAAAGAGAGTACTTTACAATTTTGGCGTGATAGTGTATAATAATGGGGAATGAGCCCCCGAGCGGGGCACCGCATCCATTATACACGAAGAGGCGGGAAAAAGAAAGTAAAATTCGGAGGGAATACTATGGCTTTCATGGACAAGGTCAAAGAGCTCGGCAGAAAGATCGTCGAGAGCGGCACCATCGTCGAAGAGATCAAGAAGAAGGCGCAGGCGCTCAACAAGCGCATCGTGCTGTGCGAAGGCGAAGATAAGCGCGTCGTCGAAGCGGCTTCCATCTGCACGCAGGAAAAGCTCGCGCACATCGTGCTGCTCGGCAACCGCGAAGAGATCGCAAAGAACAATCCGGGTGTCGATCTCAGCTATATCGAGATCATCGATCCCGCCACCTCCCCCAAGCTCGAACAGTACGCGGCGCTCTTATACGAACTCCGCAAGGCGAAGGGCATGACGGAAGAACAGGCGAAGGAGCAGGCGAAAGATCCCACCTTCTTCGGCGCACTCATGCTCAAAAACGGCGATGTGGACGGCCTCGTCTCGGGCGCCTGCCACTCGACGGCGAACACGCTGCGCCCCGGCCTTCAGATCATCAAGACGGCGGAGGGCGTCAAGTCGGTCTCCAGCTTCAACCTCATGGTCGCGCCCGTCACGGGCAACGAGTATGTGCCCGACGGCAAGCTCGTCTTTGCCGACTGCGGCTTGAACCCCACCTATACGGCCGAGGGCCTTGCCGATATGGCGATCGCGACCGCCAAGAGCGCGCGCGAGATCGCGGGTCTCGATCCCAAGGTCGCCATGCTCTCCTTCTCGACGAAGGGCAGCGCCAAGCACGACAACGTCACCCTCGTGCAGGAAGCGGTCCGCATCGCCAAAGAGAAGGCGCCCGATCTCAAGATCGACGGCGAGCTCCAGTTCGACGCAGCTATCGTTCCCTCCGTGGGCGAGTTCAAGGCGCCCGGTTCGGAAGTCGCGGGGCATGCGAACGTGTTCATCTTCCCCGACCTTCAGGCGGCGAACATCGGCTATAAGATCGCAGAACGCCTCGGCGGCTTCCAGGCGATCGGCCCCATCTGTCAGGGCTTTGCAAAGCCACTCAACGATCTTTCCCGCGGCTGCAAGGCGAGCGACATCGTCTGCGCCGTCGCCATCACCGCACTGCAAACTAGATAAGAAGCCAAATATAAGGGGTAAATAAGAATATGAAGATCTTAGTCATCAACGCGGGGAGCTCCTCGCTCAAATACCAGCTCATCGATATGGAGACGGAGGGCGTCATCGCCAAGGGGACCTGCGAGCGCATCGGCATTCAGGGCGGCAAGCTCACCCACAAGGCGAAGGGGCAGGAGTACGTCATCGAAAAGGACCTCCCCAACCACACCGAAGCCATCTCCCTCGTGCTCAAAGAGCTCGTCGACGGCGAGGCGGGCGTCATCTCCTCGATGGACGAGATCGACGCCGTCGGCCACCGCGTCGTCGCCTCGGGCGAGGCGTTCACCAAGACGACGCTCGTCACCGACGAAGTCATGAAGACGATGGACGAGATCGCCGAACTCGCGCCGCTCCACAACCCCGCGGCGATCCTCGGCATCAACGCCTGCCGCGCCGTCATGCCCGATAAGAAGATGGCGCTCGTCTTCGATACCTCCTTCCACGCGACCATGCCCGACTACGCGTACCTCTACGCCATCGATTACGACGACTACAAGCAGTATAAAGTGCGCCGCTACGGCGCGCACGGCACGTCGCACAAGTACGTCGCGGGCGCTGCCGCGGAATATCTCGGCAAAAAGCCCGAAGAGCTCAAGATCGTCACCTGCCACTTGGGCAACGGCTCCTCCATCTCCGCGGTGGACGGCGGCAAGTGCGTCGATACCTCGATGGGCTTCACCCCCCTCGCGGGCGTTCCCATGGGCACGCGCAGCGGCGACATCGACGTCGCGGCCATCGACTTTTTGTGCAAGAAGAAGGGCATGACGATGGACGAAGGGCTCGTGTATCTCAACAAGAAGTGCGGCATGCTGGGCGTTTCGGGCGTTTCGAGCGACTTCCGCGACCTCAAAGCCGCCAAAGAGGCGGGCAACGACCGCGCGCGCCTCGCGCTCGATCTCTTTACCTACGCCTGCAAGAAGTACGTTGGCGCCTACATGGCGGTGATGGGCGGGCTCGACTGCATCGTCTTCACGGCGGGCGTCGGCGAGAACACGCCCACCATCCGTTCTGCAGTCGCGGGCGGGCTCGAATTCTTCGGCGTCAAGCTCGATGAAGCGCGCAACAACTACAAAAACGACGGTCAGATCCACGAGATCTCGGCGGCAGATTCCCGCGTCAAGGTGCTCGTCATCCCGACGAATGAGGAGCTTGTCATCGCCCGCGAAACGGCCGCTCTCCTTTAAGATTTCGCCGCAAATCTTTCCCTTCGGGAAATCTTCGCGGCGAGGGGTGAGTTTTACACATCCAACTTACCTTATCGCCCGCCCGCTTTTTTGTCCTTGTCGCACAATAAGCCCTAAGCATAGGGCAAATTGGGGGAGCCAGCGCAGGGGAACCCTGCTCGG
>URMI01000129.1 GCA_900548845.1 uncultured Clostridia bacterium
ACACGACGCTCTTCCGATCTACGGCGAAAAAATACCGCGCCTATTCCGATCAGCTCAAATACGAAGAGGTCAACACCTATCTTCTCCGCTGCGATAACTTCGCTTACGAGACGGGCAAGCACCGCGACCGCATCCAAAAGGCGGAGGCCCGTCTTTCCGCCATCCGCAGGGAGACGGATACCCTCGACGAAGAGGAGCGCCTTGCCCGCGAAGAGATCGCCCGTGCCGACGATACGCTCCGTGCCCTCAACGAAAAGCTGCGCGCCTTCGAAGTGGGGCTCGAACACAAGAGCGGCGAAGCGCGGCTCATCGGCGAGCGCATCGCTTCCGTCCGCCGCCGCGCCGAACAGGCAAAGCTCGACGAAGAGGCGTCCTCGGGGCGCATCCAGGAGATCGCCCGCCTTCTCGAAACGGGGAAGAAAAAGACGCAGGAAGGCGCCTCGCGCATGAAAGAGCTCGAACGCCGCCGCGAAGAACTGCTCCTCAAAGTGCGGGAAGCGGAAGCGCATCTCGAAGCTTACGAAAAGATCTCCGACGAAAAGCGCGCCAGCGAGCTTTCCTCCGTCGAAAATCTGGCGGACGTGCGTGCCAGCGCGGGGAGCCTTTCCGCGCAGAAGACGGCGGCGAGCGAACGCATCGAAGAGGTGCGCACCGCCCTCGAGCGCGCGGGCGCGAGAAAGCGCGAATTTTCCGAACAGCTCTCCCTCTGCCGTGCGGAGAAGGAGAAAGCGGACGCCTTCTTCGCGTCGCAGCAGAAAGAGGAGGAAGAGCTCACCGAAAACTTGCGCGAGCTCGCCCGCTCTGGGCAGAAGCTCTCGCAGGAGTACATCGACTGCAACACCTCCATCGCCAACTATACCAACAACCTCGAATTTTACAAGAACCTCAAAAACCGCTTCGACGGCTACCGCGATTCCGTCCGCAACCTGCAATTGAAGGCACAGAAGGATCCCGAGCTCGGGCAGCGCATCAAGGGCGCCATTGCCGATATCGTCTCCACCGAGCAGAAGTTTGAAGTCGCCATCGAGACGGCGTTCGGCGGGGCGATGCAGAACCTCGTCACCGCCACGGCGGACGACGCGCGCTATCTCATCGAATACCTCAAGCGCACGGGCGGCGGCGTCGTCACCTTCCTGCCCGTCGCCGCCATCCGTCCCCGCGCCAACAGCGGGGAGATCCGCCGCGCCCTCCGCGAAGAGGGGGCGCTGGGCCTTGCCGACGAGCTCGTCAAATACAACCCCTACTACGGCAACGTCATCGGCAATTTGCTCGGCAACACCCTCGTGTGCGATACCATCGCGAGCGCGACTCAGATCGCCAAAAAATACCCGCGCGCCTTCCGTATCGTCACGCTGGACGGCGACATTATCGCAACGAGCGGCGCCATGACGGGCGGCTCCAAGCGCAAGGAAAGCGGCAACCTGCTTGCGGGCGAACGCCGCATCAAGGAGTGCGAAGACGCCATCGCGCGCAAGCGCCTCACGGCAGAAAAACTCAAAGCGGCGGCAGACGCCTGCGAACAGGAACGCGCCAAAGCGGAAGCCGCCATTGCCGCCTTCCGTGAACGGGTGCAGAAGGAGACCGCCTCCCGCGCCGCCCTCGCGCAGAAGGAGCTCGCGCTTTCCGACCTCGTTTCGGACGCCGAACGCGACATCGCCGAATACAGCGCGCTGCTTGTCGAGCTCGAACAGAAAGTGGCGGGATTGGAGAGCGAAGCGCTCTCCGCAGCCGAGAGCGAAGACGTTCTCAACCGCATCCGCACGGAAGCTGCCGCCGAAGCCGCCGCCCGCCAGCAGGAGAGCGGGAAACTCAGGCAGGAGCGCGATAAGCTCAACGAAGAGATCGCCGCCCTCCGCGAAGAGAGCGCTTCCCTTCTTTCCGCCCGCGCGGCGGACGAGGAGAACGCAAAGCGCCTTCAGGACGAGCGCGAAACGCTGCTCGCCCGCATTACTGCCGATCGCGAGGAGACGGAGCGCACCGCGTCCGAACTTGCCGCCCTCAAAGAGCAGGCGGAAAAAGTGGCGCTCTCCGACGAAGACCGCGCCGCCATCAACGCCGTCCGCGCCGACATCTCCCGTTCGGAAGAGGAAAAACGCAAAAAGAGCGCCGAACAGGAAGCGCGTTCGGAGCGCAAGCGCGCCCTTCTCGAGGAGCAGCAGCAGGAGGACGAGAAGCGGCACAGGAGCGAGCTCGAGATCGGCAAGGCGGAAGCCGCGCTCGAGAACATGAAACAGCGCATCGACGAGGCGTACGGCCTCTCCTACGAGAGCGCACAGGACATGCGCGACGAGAATTACGACGTCTCGCAGTCCTACAACAACATCAATTCCTTAAAGCGCAAGATCTCCGCGCTCGGGCCCGTCAACATGAACGCGGAGGAGGACTACGAGCTCCTCTTCGGCCGCTATTCCGAGATGCAGTCGCAGAAGGAAGACCTCGAAAAGGGCATTTTCGACCTCACCACCGTCTTAAACGACCTGCGCGACGCCATGCAGAAGCAGTTCGACGAAGGCTTCAACGAGATCAATCAGAACTTCACCGTCATCTTCAAAGAACTCTTCGGCGGCGGCAAGGCGGAGATGCAGCTCGACTACACCGATTGCGACGACCCCTTAAACGCGGGCATCGAGATCGTCGCCTGCCCGCCCGGCAAGAAGCTGACGAAAATTTCCCTGCTCTCGGGCGGCGAGCGCGCCTTCACCGCGATCGCCATCCTCTTCGCCATCTTAAAATCCCGCCCCATGCCCTTCTGCATCCTCGATGAGATCGAGGCGGCGCTCGACGAAGCCAACGTCGACCGTTTTGCAAAATATTTGCAGAAGTTCTCCAAAGAGACGCAGTTCATCGTCATCACCCACCGCAAGCCCACCATGAACCGCGCCGATACCCTCTTCGGCGTCACGATGGAAGAAAAGGGCGTTTCTAAGATCGTCTCCGTCAAGCTCTCCGAAGTGGAGGAGCGCCTCGGTGGCGACACCGTGATCGCCTGAACAGCTCTTGCGCCCTTTGGCGCTCATCGTCTTTGCAATACGTTCGGTATTGCTGCATCCTCTTCGCGCCAAATCATCCCAAGATCTGCTCGTCAGGGGCGGCAGCTCTTGCGCCCTTTGGCGCTCATCGTCTTTGCAAAGATACCGTCATAGCATAATAGGAGCCAATCATGAGTTTATTCGGAAAGATCAAAGACGCCCTGAAAAAGACGCGCGAAGGCGTCTCGACCAAGCTGCGCCTGCTGTTTGCCAAAAATAAGCTGGGCGAGGATTTTTACGACGAGCTCGAAGAGATCCTCATCTCTGCCGACGTCTCTGTGCGCACGGCGGAAGAGGTCGTCGAGGAGGTCAAAGAGGAGGCGATCGGCGGCAAGGTCAAAGACCAGGCGTTCGTCACCGACCTTTTGAAGGACATCCTCGAAGAAAAGCTCGAAGAAGCCCCCGTGCCCGAAATCAAGTATCCCTGCGTCATCATGTTCGTGGGGGTCAACGGCGTGGGCAAGACGACGACCATCGGCAAAGTCGCAAACCATTTCGTCTCGCAGAAAAAGAGCGTCACCGTGGCAGCGGCGGATACCTTCCGTGCGGCGGCGAGCGATCAGCTCTCCGTCTGGGCGGAACGCGCCAACGTGCGCATCGTCAAGCACGAGGAGGGGAGCGACCCTTCCGCCGTCATCTTCGACGCGCTCTCGTCCGCCAAGGCGCGGGGGACGGACGTCGTCCTCGTCGATACGGCGGGGCGGCTGCACGTCAAGGAAAACCTCATGAAGGAGCTTCAGAAGATGGACCGCGTCGTGACGCGCGAATTCCCCGAAGCGCAGTTTTTGAAATTTCTCGTGCTCGACGCGACGACGGGGCAGAACGCCGTCTCGCAGGCGCGCGTCTTCGATGAGGCGGTGGAGCTCGACGGCATCGTCCTCACCAAGCTCGACGGTACGGCAAAGGGCGGGTTCGTGTTCTCCTTGTGCAGCGAGCTTCAGATCCCCGTCGTCTTCACGGGCGTGGGCGAGAAGATGGAAGACCTCGTCCCCTTCGACGCCGAGCAGTTTGTAGAGGGATTCATCTGAGTGGTTTCGCGAAAATCTTTTTGCTCCGCAAAAATCTTTCCGCGAGGGGCGAACAGTAGACGTCTAAATTGCTTTTTTGCCCGCGAACTTATCTCTCATTCTAAAAACACTGAGCCTCTGGTAAGAGGCAAATTGAGTGAGCCAGCGCAGGGGAACCCTGCTCGGCTCATTTTATTTTTGAAGCAAAAGCGTGGTTTTGCTCGCGGAAATTATTTTTGGAAATCCTTATTGTAGCCTCCTCGGGGGGTGAGCAAGTGCTTTCTTGGCAAAGCCCCGGTGGGGCTTTGACCACTTGCGAACTTGGAAATGGCACATGGAGCGTGCCATTTCCTGACCGAGCGCGGTCTCTACCGC
>URMI01000130.1 GCA_900548845.1 uncultured Clostridia bacterium
GGCTGCTCCGTCCTTCGCGAAGGGGAGAAGGTGCGCGATAAGATCGGCTTCATGACCAGCGAATTAAAGCTCGAGGGCTTCTTTACCCCGAGCTATCTCTTTGACTTTTTCGGCGCGATGCACGGCGTCGGAAAAGATGCGCTCGCCGCCAGGAAGCAGGAACTTTTCTCGCGCTTCGGCATCGACCGCTTCGCCGAAGTCAAAGTGAGCGATCTTTCGACGGGCATGCTGCAAAAGGTCTCGCTCGTCGTCGCCATCGTGCACGATCCCGAAGTCGTCATCTTCGATGAGCCCACGAACGGCCTCGACGTGCTCACGGCAAAGGTCGTCACCGACTTTTTGATCGAGCTCAAAAACATGGGGAAGAGCATCCTCCTCTCCACGCACATCTTCTCCCTTGTCGAAAAACTGTGCGACAGGGTGGGCGTCATCATCGACGGCAGGATGGCTGCCGAAGGAACGCTCGAAGAACTTTGCGGCGGCAGCAGCCTCGAAGATAAGTTCTTTGAAATTTACCGCAGCATCAAGGGGGAGATCGTATGAAACTCAAAGCGCTCATCCAAAAGGAATTTCAGCGGTTCTTCCGCGATCCCAAACTCATCGCCACGCTCGTCCTTCCGGGCGTCCTCATCTACTTCATCTATTCGCTCCTCGGCAGCGCCATCTGGGGCGGCGAGAAGAACTATTCCTACGACGTCCTCGTCTACGGCTCTTCGCCGAAAGTCGAGGCGCTCTTTGAAGGCTCCTTCGGGGAAAGCCTCATCCTCACCCGCACCGAGGATCAAGAGAATGCAAAGGCGCAGGTCAAGGCGGGCAGCGCAACGGCGCTTATCATCTTTTCCGAAGATTTCGACAACGCCGTCTCGGAGTACGACCCCATGAGCGGGGAGAAGGCGCCCATGGTCGAGATCTTCTACCGCTCGGCGGACGATGCGAGCGCCGCGTTCTACACGGCGGCGACGTCGCTGCTTTCCGCGTACGAGGGGGAGATCTCCAATGCCTTCGACGTCAACCTCGGCGGCGAGCAGTACGACTTCTCGTCGACGTCCGAAGTCGTGATGACCATCTTAGGGGGGCTGCTTCCCTTCCTCGTCGTCACCCTCATCTTCTCGAGCTGCATGAGCATCACGCTCGAATCGGTGGCGGGGGAGAAGGAGCGGGGGACGCTCGCGACCATCCTCGTCACGTCCGTCAGGCGCACGGATATCGCCCTCGGCAAGGTGCTGCCGCTCTCGTGCATCGCGGCGCTCGGCGCGCTCTCGAGCTTTTTGGGTATTGCCCTCAGTATGCCAAAACTCATGGGGCTCGAGCTCGGCGGAATGTTCGTGGAGTACGCCTTCGGCGATTACATCCTGCTGCTTGCGCTCATCGTCTCCATCGTGCCGCTCATCGTCTCGGCAATGACTGCCATCTCGACGTACGCCAAGTCGGTGAAGGAGGCGTCCTCCTACACGGGCGTCATCATGATCGTCGTCATGGTGCTCTCGCTCGTCTCGGCGTTCCTCTCGGGCATCGGCGATTGGGTCGCCGTCATCCCCGTGCTGGGTACGGTGGTCGCCATCCAGAGGGTGCTGGAAGGGGGAGCCGCGCTTCTTGTCGGGCTCGTCTCGATCGGCATCAACCTCGTCTTCACGGCGCTCTTCATCCTGCTGGTGGCGAGGATGCTGGACAGCGAGCGCATCATGTTCGGCAAATGAGCGAACCGCGAAGGATATGCGGCGCAATACGGTGTCGCGCTTGCGTTTTGCCTTGGTCATTTACGTCATAGTAAACTCCCTGCGGCAACTCCGCGCGCTCCTTGTCTTGCTTGCATCTCCTTCGCGGCGATGAGCTTCATCGTATCCCTTGGCTCCCTCACTGAGGGAGCTGTCGAGCGTAGCGAGACTGAAGGAGTCACCTCATTATAGGCGCCCTCTCGAGGGAGCTGTCACGGCGTTCGGCTGCAAGCCGACACCGTGACTGAGGGAGTAAATAACAGCACTCCCGCCAAAGCCGTCTCAGCGGCTTTGGCGGGATAAAAAATGCAGGGGCTTGCCGTTCCGGCAAGCCCCTGCATCCATATTCTATATCAGAGAATCAATCTTTATTCGGCTCAATACATCCCGTCCATGCCGCCGCCTGCGGGTGCGGGCGCTGCGGGAGGGGTGGGGATATCGGTGACGATGGACTCCGTCGTCAGAAGCGTCGAAGCGACGGAAGCCGCATTCTGGAGCACCGAGCGCGTGACCTTGGTGGGGTCGATGATGCCGCTCTCTTCCATATCGGTATAGACGTTCTTCAGAGCATCGAACCCGAAGTTTGCGTCGCCCTTCGAAAGAATTTTCTCGACGATGACCGAGCCGTCCAGCCCTGCGTTCGCCGCGATCTGACGGACGGGCTCCTCGCATGCCTTGAGGATGATGGAAGCACCCGTCTTTTCGTCGCCTTCGAGCGTTGCGACGAGTTCCTTGATGACGGGCACGCACGAAAGGAGCGCGCTGCCGCCGCCGGGCACGAAGCCTTCCTCGACTGCCGCTCTCGTCGCTGCGAGGGCGTCGTCGATGCGCAGCTTCTTCTCCTTCATCTCGACCTCGGTCGCCGCGCCGACGTTGATGACTGCCACGCCGCCCGCAAGCTTTGCAAGGCGTTCCTGCAGCTTTTCTCTGTCGTAGTCGGAAGTCGTTACCTCGATCTGCGCCTTGATGGACGCGACGCGCGCTTTGATATTTTCCTTGTCGCCCGCGCCGTCGATGATGGTGGTGTTGTCCTTGTCGACCTTGACCTGATTTGCTCTGCCGAGCATATCCGTCGTCACATCCTTGAACTCATAGCCAAGATCGGACGAGATGACCGTGCCGCCTGTCAAAACCGCGATGTCTTCGAGCATCGCCTTTCTCCTGTCGCCGAAGCCGGGGGCCTTGACGGCAACGCAGTTGAACACGCCCTTGAGCTTGTTGACGATGAGGGCTGCAAGCGCGTCGCCTTCGACGTCCTCTGCAATGATGAGGAGGCGTGCGCCCTGCTGAGCGAGGGGCTCGACGATGGGCAGGATCTCCTGCAAATTGCTGATCTTCTTGTCGGTGATGAGGATGTAGGGGTTATCGAGCACCGCTTCCATCTTCTCGGTGTTGGTCACCATGTAGGCGGAAGCATACCCTCTGTCGAACTGCATGCCTTCGACGGTGGTGAGCTCGGTCGAAGTGGTCTTGCCCTCTTCGACGGTGATGACGCCGTCCTTGCCGACGATCTCCATCGCGTTCGCGATGAGTTCGCCGACCGTCTCGTCGCCCGCCGAAATGGAAGCGACCTGCGAAATGGCCTTCTTGCCCTCGACCTTCTTCGAGATGGACTGAAGCTGCTTGACGGCGGCGTCCACTGCCTTCTCGATGCCCTTTCTCAAAATGATGGGGTTTGCGCCCGCCGCAAGGTTTTTCAGGCCCTCCCTGATGATGGCCTGTGCGAGGAGCACGGCGGTCGTCGTGCCGTCGCCCGCGACGTCGTTGGTCTTCGTCGAAACTTCCTTGACGATCTGCGCGCCCATGTTCTCGAAGGGATCGGGCAGTTCGATCTCCTTTGCGATGGTCACACCGTCGTTGGTGATGAGGGGGGACCCGAACTTCTTGTCGAGCACCACGTTGCGGCCCTTGGGGCCTAAGGTGATCTTCACCGTATCTGCAAGCGTATTCACGCCCTTTTCGAGGGCCTTTCTTGCGTCGTCTCCGTATTTGATCTGCTTTGCCATAACACAAAACTCCTTATTAGATTTGTTTTAGAAAGATCAGTCCTCGACCACGGCGAGGATATCGCTCTGCTTGATGATGGTGAACTCTTTGCCGTCCACCTTAAAGTCCGTGCCTGCATACTTGGAGCAGAGCACCTTGTCGCCGACCTTCACCTGCATGGTGACTTCCTTGCCGTCGATGACCCCGCCGGGGCCGACTGCAACGACGACGCACGTCTGCGGTTTCTCCTGTGCGGATGCGGGAAGGATGAACCCGCTCTTCGTCTTCTCTTCGACGTTCGCCGCTTCGACGACGACCTTGTCGAACAATGGTTTGATGTTCATACTGACCTCCTTAAACGTTGAACGGACGCCAAAGGGCGCCGTATTTTGGCTCGATGCCTTTTTCCTTTCTATTATAAACGCCCGAAAAGTGCGCTCAAACGGGAAAGTGTCATTTTTTTGGCGAAATTTTCCTGTTTTTTTGCGCGCGCCCGCCGCGCGGGCATGAGCCGAGTTGACTTCTCCTTGAAAAATTGTTATAATCAGAGTATAAGAGGGGCATGTCTTTGCCCCGAGGGGGTATTTCGTGGATAAATGGGATGAACGTTTCATGGAACTGACGCGCCACGTCGGCGGCTGGGCGAGCTGTTTCCGCCGCAAGGTGGGGGCGGTCATCGTGCGCGACAAACGCGTAGATCGGAAGAG